>NZ_VDDC01000035.1:0-41065 GCF_006239215.1 Paracoccus haeundaensis | reverse complement strand
GGCGGCCGCCGCCGTTGCGGCACGCGATGCGGCGGCGCAGGGCGCGGGCGCGGGCACCGTCCTGTCGCTGGCGGGCGACGCCTGGGCGGATCGCGCGGGCGGCACGTCGGGTGCCCTGTGGGGCGTGGCCCTGCGTGCCTGGGGGCAGGCGCTGGGCGATACGGATGTGCCCGATGCGGCCCGCGTGGCCGCAGGGGCGCAGGCGGGGATCGACGCAGTGACCCGCCTGGGCGGCGCGCGGCCCGGCGACAAGACGCTGGTCGATGCCTTTGCGCCCTTCGTCGACACACTGCAGGGGCAGGTCGCCCAAGGTGCCGCGCTGGTCACCGCCTGGGAGGCCGCAGCAAGCGCGGCGACCGCCGCCGCTGAAGCCACCGCCGACCTGACGCCGCGCCTTGGCCGGGCACGCCCGCTGGCGGAACGCAGCATCGGGCATCCCGATGCGGGCGCGATCTCGCTGGCGCTTTGCGCGCGGGTCGTGGCCGGGGCGCTGGCCCGCTGAATTCGGGCGGCGCGACCGACGCGCCGCCCACGAACCATCATTCCAGACGGAGAGACATATGCGCATTGCTTTGGCCTTGGGGGATGCCGGGGGCGTCGGCCCGGAACTGGCGGCGAAACTGCTGGCACATGACGACATGAAGATCTTGGACGTGATCGTCGTGGGCGATGCGCGGGTGCTGGAGATGGGCGCGCGCCATGCAGGGGTCACGCTGGACCTGCCGCGGATCGGCGCCGATCAGGTCGGCCCCGACATGGCGCCGGGCCATGTGCTGCTGGATCTGGCGAATTGCGCGGTGGACGGCATGACCCTGGGCCAGTCCAGCGCCCATGCCGGCGCGGCCAGCCTGCAGAATTTCGGCTGCGTGCTGCAACTGGCAGGGGCGGGGATCGCGGATGCGGCGATGTTCACGCCCTTCAACAAGCATTCGATGCGGCTGGCCCGGCCCAGCTATGTCGACGAGATCGGCTTCATCGACGCGGTGCTGAACGCCGATCGCAGCGGGCGCGAGTTCAACGTCCTGGAGGAGGTCTGGAACGCCCGCGTGACCAGCCACATCCCCCTGCGCAAGGTGGCCGAGACGCTGACCACCGAGCGTATCCTGGACAGCCTGCGCCTGACGGCCGAGGTGATGGCCGGTGCGGGCAAGCCCGGCGCGCGGATCGGCGTCGCGGCACTGAACCCCCATGCGGGCGACGGCGGCAATTTCGGCCACGAGGATGACGAGATCCTGGCCCCCGCCGTGGCGCAGGCCGTGGCCCTGGGCATCGACGCCAAGGGGCCGATCCCGTCCGACACCGTCTTCGTGCGTGCCATCCGCGGCGAATTCGACGCGGTGCTGACCATGTATCACGACCAGGGCCAGATCGCGATGAAGCTGATGGGCTTTGACCGCGGCGTGACGCTGATCGCGGGTTACGGCTTTCCGATCGTGACGCCCGCGCATGGCACGGCCTTCGACATCGCAGGGCAGGGGCGCGCCGATCTGGGCGCGACGCTGACCGCCGCGCGGCTTGGCCGCGACCTGGCCGCGCTGAACCCTGCCCGCGCGCCGCGCGCGCTGCCCGCGGGCTGGGCGCAGGCGGAAGTCGCCCCGACATTGCTGGTCGCCGAATAGGCGCCCGGTCTTTTTCCCGCCGCAAGCGGGTCGCATCATCTTTGGGAGGAGAGAGAGAATGACCATCAAGACCGCATTGATCGCAGGCACCGCCCTGCTGGCAGCCACTGTCCCGGCGCTGGCGGAATGGACCCCCGAACGCCCGGTGGAATTCGTCGTGGCATCCGGGGCCGGCGGCGGGACCGACAATTTCGCCCGCACCATCCAGGCCGCGCTGACGCGCAACGACATCCTGGACCAGAACATGGTCGTGCTGAACAAGGGCGGCGGTTCGGGTGCCGAGGCGTTCCTCTATGCCCGCCAGAACGCCGCCGATCCGCACAAGCTGATCTTCGGGACGAACAACGTCTATCTGCTGCCCCATGTGGCCCAGCTGGCCTATTCGGCCGAGGACCTGCAGCCCGTCGCCGCGCTGGCGCTGGACGAGTTCCTGATCTGGGTCAAGGCCGACGCCCCCTGGCAGACGTCGATGGAGCTGATCGAGGCCGCAAAGGCCGAACCCGGCACCATCGTCTTTGGCGGCAGCCAGTCCAAGGACACCGACGAGACGCTGGTCGCGCTGATCGAACAGACCACCGGCGCCGATTTCAAGTACGTCCCCTTCAACGGCGGCGGAGAGGTCGGCGTGCAGCTGGCCGGCGGCCATATCGCCGCGAACGTCAACAACCCGAACGAGAACATCGGCCAGTGGCAGGCAGGCGCGATCCGTCCGCTGTGCGTGTTCTCGCCCGAACGGATGGCGGAATCCGAGCCGGTCAGCGGCGACATGGGATGGCACGACATCCCGACCTGCGCCGAACAGGGGCTGGAGATCGAGCGGTACCAGATGCCGCGCACCGTCTGGCTGCCCGCGGGCACGGACCCCGAGGTGGTGGCCTTTTACCAGGACGCCCTGACCCGCGTGGCCGAGACCCAGGAATGGAAGGACTACCTTGCCAAGACCTCGCAGACCGCGGCGGTGCTGACCGGGGACGAGCTGACCGCCTTCATCGAGGAGAACGAGGCCGCGACCGTGACCGTCTTCGAGGCCGAGGGCTGGGTCACCGCCGCCGCGCAGTAAGCGCATCGGGGCATCCGGGATCGTCCGGATGCCCCTTTTGCCAATGGGGAAAGGGAGGGTCATGACCGTCAGACGTTTTCATGCCGAGATCGGCACGGCAATCACCACCGGCGCATTGGGCGTGGCGGCCATCATCGGCGCCGCCGAACTGGGCACCGGATGGAGCGACCATGGCCCGCAGCCGGGCTATTTCCCCTTCTGGGTGGCGATCGTGCTGATCGGGGCCAGCCTGTGGAACCTGGTCGGCGCGCTGGTCGCGCATCGCAAGGCACAGCGCACGCCCCCCGACCCCCTGGATGACCCGGAGGAGCCGTTCCTGCCGCGCCAGAACCTGATCCGCATCGCGACCTTCCTGGGGGCGATGACGGCCTTCGTCATCGGCATGCTGACGGTCGGCTTCTATGTCGCGGCGACCTTCTACATCGGGCTGACCGCCTGGCGGCAGGGCGGGTTCCGCCTGTGGAAAGGCCTGGCCATCGGCGCGGGTTTCGCCGTCAGCCTGTACCTGATCTTCGAGACGATCTTCCGGATTCCGCTGTTAAAGGGGCCGCTGGAGCCGCTTCTGGGCATCTATTAAGGGGCCACGACAATGGGCAATTTCGATCTGCTGATGCACGGGTTTTCCGTGGCCATCACCCCGATGCACCTGATGCTGATGGTTGCGGGCGTCCTGATGGGACTGGTCGTGGGCGTGCTGCCGGGTCTGGGGGCGCCCAACGGGGTGTCGCTGCTGATCCCGCTGACCTTTGCGCTGGACCCGACATCGGCCATCATCCTGCTGACATCGATGTATTGGGGGGCGCTGTTCGGCGGGTCCACCACGTCGATCCTTTTCAACATTCCGGGGGAACCGTCATCGGTCGCCACCACCTTCGACGGCTATCCGATGGCGCGAAACGGCCAGTCGACGCGCGCGCTGACGCTGGCCTTCGTGTCGGCGGGGGTGGGCGCGCTGATGGGTATCCTGGTCATCACCCTGCTGGCGGGCTGGGCGTCGCAATTCGCGCTGCGCTTCGGTGCGCCCGAATATTTCGCGGTCTATTTCCTGGCCTTCGCGGCCTTCATCGGCATGGGCAGCGCCGCCCCGATGAAGACGCTGGTGTCGCTGACGACCGGCCTGATCCTGACATCCGTGGGCATGGACAGCGTGACCGGTTCCATCCGTTTGACCTACGGGTTCTCGGACCTGCTGGGCGGGATCAGCTTCCTGGTGGTGGTGATCGGCCTCTTCGGCATCGGAGAGCTGCTGGCCACCGTGCAGGAGGGGCTGCGCTTTCGCGGCGTGTCCTCTAGGATCGACCTGCGCGATGTGCTCAAGACCCTGGCCGAGCTGCCCAAGTACTGGGCCACGACCCTGCGGTCGGGCCTGATTGGCATCTGGATGGGCATCACGCCGGGCGGGCCGACGGCGGCCAGCTTCATGTCCTATGGCGTGGCGCGCCAGACCTCGCGCAAGGGCGCGGCCTTCGGGTCGGGACGCCCCGAGGGCATCGTCGCGCCGGAAACGGCGGATCACAGCGCGGGCACCTGCGCGATGCTGCCGATGCTGGCCCTGGGCGTGCCGTCATCGGCCACTGCGGCGGTGATGATGGGTGGGCTGATGATCTGGGGCCTGACGCCGGGGCCAATGCTGTTCGCGACCCAGCCCGATTTCGTCTGGGGCCTGATCGCCAGCATGTACGTGTCGAACCTGCTGGGCGTGATCCTGGTCCTGGCCACCGTGCCGATGTTCGCGGCGCTGCTGCGCATCCCCTTCACCATCATCGGGCCGATGATCGTCGCGATCTGCTTCGTCGGTGCCTACACGGTGTCCGGGGCGACGTTCGATCTGTGGCTGGTGCTGATCTTCGGTTTCGTGGGCTTCATGTTCACCAAGCTGGACTATCCGCTGGCGCCGATGATTCTTGCCATGGTCCTGGGCCACAAGGCCGAGAACGCGTTCCACCAGTCGATGCTGCTGTCGGACGGATCGCTTGGCATCTTCTTTGCCAACCCGTTGGTGACAGGGATCATGATCGTGGCGCTGGCGCTGCTGATCATGCCCAAGACGCTTGGCCTGGCGCTCAGCCTGCGCCGCAACCGCAAGGTGGTCGCATGAACCTGATCGGTCACTTTGCCGCGCGCCACGGGCGCACCGTCCAGACCGCGATCATCGGCACCGGCGGGTTCGGGCGCAGCTATCTGGCGCAGGCGCGCCATGTGGACGGGCTGGCCTGCCGGGTGGCGGTGGACCGCGATGCAGAGACGGCAGTGGCGGCGCTGGCATCTGTCGGCGTGGACGTGGCGCGGATCGTTTCCTGCACCGACGCGGCGGCCGCGCGGGCGGCATGGGATGCGGGTCATTTTATCGCCGCCGGCGATCTGGCCGCGGTCGCCGCCCTCCCGCTGGACGTCGTACTGGAGGCCACCGGCGACCCCGAGGCCGGCGCCCGCCATGCTGAGATGGCCATTGCGGCGGGACATCACGTCGTCATGGTCACCAAGGAGACCGACAGCGTCATCGGCCCGATCCTGTCGCGCATGGCCCGCGATAGGGGCGTGGTCGTGGCGCCGGTGGACGGCGATCAGCCAAGCCTGCTGATCGGGCTTGCGACCTGGGCGCAGGTCATCGGCCTGCGGATCGTCGCGGCGGGCAAGTCCAGCGAATACGATTTCGTCTTCGATCCCGATACGGGGCAGGTGATCAGCAATGGCACGGCTGTAGCCGCGCCGGGGCTGGCCGACTGGATGGACCCGGCGGATCGGCCTTGGGCCGATGTGGCCGCGGGCCGGGCGCACGCCCTGCGCGCGCTGCCACAGCGCGCCGTGCCGGACCTGTGCGAGCTGACGCTGGTCGCCAATGCCCTGGGGCTGATGCCGGACCGTGCGGACCTGCACGCCCCCATCGCCCGCATCCCCGAGGTCGCGGACCTGATGACCGACCAGGGCGGGCTTCTGTCGGGGCAGGGGCGGCTGGACGTGTTCCACTGCCTGCGCTTGGCCGGCGAGGTCAGCTTCGCGGGCGGCGTCTTCGTCACCGTGGCCTGCGACGACGCCGCGACGTGGGACATGCTGCGCGACAAGGGCCATGTCGTGTCCCGCGACGGGCGCACCGCGATGATCGGCCTGCCGCGCCACCTGCTGGGGCTGGAGGCCGCGACCACGGTGTTCGAGGCCGCCCTGCACGGCGTCTCCTCCGGCGCGCGCGCCCCGCGCCCGGTCGTGGACCTGACCGCCTTCGCCGATGCCGACCTGCCCGTCGGCACCGTCCTGCGGGCCGAGGGGCATCATCACAGCATCGCCCATGTCTCGGGCCGCATGACGCCCGCGCGGGCGGTCGCGGACGATGTGCCGGTGCCGTACTACCTGGCCGCCGGGCGGACGCTGCGCCGCGACGTCGCGGCAGGGCAACCGATTCTGTGTGGCGACGTGGCACTGGACGAAGGCTCGACGCTCCTGCGGCTGCGCCGGATGCAGGACGCCCTCACCGATTGGGGGCTTGCCTCAGGGGCTTGAAGCCCGTCCGCCGCGCGGGCATTGAGGGCAGGCACCAACCGGAGGCTTGCCCGATGCGCGTGATCTTCATGGGAACGCCCGATTTCTCGGTCCCCGCCCTGCGGGCCATCGCCGCGCGCCACGACGTGGTGGCGGTCTATTCCCAACCGCCCCGCGCGGCCGGGCGTGGGCAAAAGCCGCGCCCCTCTCCGGTGGCCTTGGCGGCGCAGGACCTGGGGATCCCGGTCCGCACCCCGGCCCGCCTGCGCGACCCCCAGGACCAGGCCGACTTCGCGGCGCTGGACGCGGATGTGGCGGTGGTCGTGGCCTATGGCATGATCCTGCCGCAGCCAGTGCTGGATGCGCCGCGCCTTGGCTGCCTGAACATCCATGCCTCGATCCTGCCGCGCTGGCGAGGGGCGGCGCCTATCCACCGCGCGATCCTAGCGGGGGATGCGGAAACCGGCGTCGCGATCATGCAGATGGAGGCGGGGCTGGATACCGGCCCGGTGCTGGCCCTGACCCGCACGCCCATCACCGCGGATGACACAACTGCCAGCCTGCATGACCGCCTGTCGGCGATGGGGGCGGACCTGATCTGCGACGTGCTGGACCGCCTGCCGCTGCCTGCCGTGCCTCAGGCGCAGGATGGCGTGACCTACGCCGCCAAGATCGACAAGACCGAGGCGCGTATCGACTGGACCCTGCCTGCCGAACAGGTGGACCTCCAGATCCGCGGGCTGTCACCCTTTCCGGGGGCGTGGTGCATGATCGGGGACGAACGCGTGAAGCTGCTGGCGAGCACCGTCGTCCCGGGACAGGGCGACCCCGGAACGGTCCTGCCCGATTTCACCATCGTCTGCGGCTCCGGGGCGGTGCGCATCACACTGGCACAACGTGCGGGCAAGCGGCCGATGACCCCTGCCGACCTGCTGCGCGGTTGGGCGATGCCCCCCCGGTTGGGCTAGGGCCGCATCAGCGGCCCGTCGCGCCCGGGCGCGGTGGGGCTTGCCCCCACCCGGCGGGCGCGACCGCCATCGCGGGACGCAAACGGCGCCCCGCGTGATGCTCAGATCGCGCCGTGACAGTGCTTGAACTTCTTGCCCGATCCGCAGGGGCACGGATCGTTGCGCGCAGGCATCCCCCAGGTCGACGGATCGGCCTCGTCAAAGCCCGGGCGCGGCGCGGAAGGAGCCTCGGGCGCGGCGGGCGCGGGCGCTGCCGCCTCGGGTTCCGCCGATGCCTCCTCCTGGACCTGCTGCTGCTGGCGGGCCATCTGGGCCGCCATCTCGTCGCGCTCGGCCTGCGTCAGGGGACGGATCTGCGCCAGCCGCTGCGTCACGTCAAAGCGCAGGCCGTCAAGCAGCGTCTCGAACAGCTGGAAACCCTCGGTCTTGTATTCCGCCAACGGGTCGCGCTGCGCATAGCCGCGGAAGCCCACGACGGAACGCAGGTGATCCAGCGTCATCAGGTGCTCGCGCCATTTCTGGTCGATCTGCTGCAACAGGACCTGCTTCTCGATCTGCACCATGGTCTCGGGGCCGAAGGCCGCGGCCTTGTCCGCCATATAGGCGTCGCTGGCCTCGGTGATGCGTTCGCGCATCACGTCATGGTCCACGCCGTCCTCGGCCGCCCAATCCGCGACCGGCAGGTTCAGGTTCAGCCGCTCGCGGACCGATTTCTTCAGCCCCTCGGTGTCCCATTGCTCGGGATAGCTGCGGGGCGGCATGTGCTCGTCGATCAGGTCCTCGATCACCTGGTGCCGCATGTCGGCGGTGATCTCTCCGACCTCCTCGCTGTCCATGATCTCGCGGCGCTGGCCGAAGATCGCCTTGCGCTGGTCGTTCATCACGTCGTCGAACTTCAGCAGCTGCTTGCGGATGTCGAAGTTGCGACCCTCGACCTTGGCCTGTGCGCGTTCCAGCGACTTGTTCACCCAAGGGTGGATGATCGCCTCTCCCTCCTTCATGCCAAGCGTCGACAGGACCTTGTCCAGACGCTCGGAGCCGAAGATCCGCATCAGGTCGTCGTCCAGCGACAGGAAGAACAGCGACCGTCCGGGGTCGCCCTGGCGGCCCGAACGGCCGCGCAGCTGGTTGTCGATCCGCCGGCTTTCGTGGCGTTCGGTGCCCAGCACGAACAGCCCGCCCGCCGCCAGGACCTTTTCCTTCTCTCCGGCATGCTCGGCCTCGATCCGGGCGCGCAGCTCGTCGGGATGGGCGTCGGGATCGGCCTTCAGGGCCTCCATCACCTTCATCTCGACATTGCCGCCCAGCTGGATGTCGGTGCCGCGACCGGCCATGTTGGTGGCGATCGTCACCGCGCCCAGCTTGCCGGCATCGGCCACGATCTGCGCCTCGGCCTCGTGCTGGCGGGCGTTCAGGACGTTGTGGGGCACGCCGTCCTTCTTCAGCATCTCGGACAGCAGCTCGGACTTCTCGATGCTGGTGGTGCCGACCAGGATCGGCTGGCCCTTGGCATGGGCCTCCTTGATCGCCTCGACGACGGCGGCGTTCTTCTCGGTCGCGGTGCGATACACGCGGTCATGGTCGTCGATCCGCGCGATGCCGCGATTGGTCGGAACCTCGACCACGCCCAGCTTGTAGATCTCGGCGAATTCCTCGGCCTCGGTCGATGCCGTGCCGGTCATGCCTGCCAGGCGCTGGTACAGGCGGAAATAGTTCTGGAAGGTGACCGAGGCGAGGGTCACGTTTTCGGGCTGGATCTCGACGCCTTCCTTGGCCTCGATCGCCTGGTGCAGGCCGTCCGACAGGCGGCGGCCCTTCATCATCCGGCCGGTGAACTCGTCGATCAGCATCACCTCGCCGTCGCGCACCATGTAATGCTGGTCCCTCAGGAACAGCTTGTGCGCGCGCAGGGCCTGGCTGGCATGGTGGACGATGGTGGTCGATTCCGGATCATAGAGGGTCTGTCCCTCGGGCAGGACGCCGTCGGCCTGCAGACGCGTCTCCAGGAACTCGTTGCCGTCCTCGGTGAAGGTCGCATTGCGGGACTTCTCGTCCAGCTTGTAATGCTCCTCGGTCAGCAGGGGCACATAGGCATCCAGGATGCGGTACAGCTCGGACCGGTCCTGGCTGGGGCCGCTGATGATCAGCGGCGTGCGCGCCTCGTCGATCAGGATGCTGTCGACCTCGTCGACGATGGCGAAGTTGTGACCGCGCTGGACCATCTCGGCCACGCTGCCCTTCATGTTGTCGCGCAGATAGTCGAAGCCCAGCTCGTTGTTGGTGGCGTAGGTCACGTCGCAGGCATAGGCGTCGCGCTTTTCGCCCTCGGGCTGGAACGGCACGACCACGCCGCAGGACATGCCCAGCTGGGCATAGACCTTGGACATCCATTCGGCATCGCGTTTCGCCAGATAGTCGTTGACGGTGACGACATGGACGCCCTTGCCCGACAGCGCGTTCAGGTAGGCGGGAAAGGTGGCGACCAGGGTCTTGCCCTCGCCGGTCTTCATCTCGGCGATGTTGCCCTGATGCAGGAAGATCCCGCCCATCAGCTGCACGTCGAAGGCCCGCAGGCCAAGCGCGCGGCGCGCACCCTCGCGGCAGTTGGCGAACGCCTCGGGCAGGATGTCGTCCAGCGATTCGCCGCCCGCCACGCGGGCCTTGAATTCGGCGGTCTTGTCGACCAGCCCCTGATCGGACAATGCCTTGAAGCTGTCCTCAAGGGCGTTGATGCGGGCGACCAGCGCGCGCGTGCCCTTGACCTTGCGGTCATTGGGCGTGCCAAAGACCATCTTCGCCAGATTACCGATCATGTTACCTTCGCCATCACGTTGTCGGGAAGGGACGTCACCTGCGGCCCACTTGCCCGCGCCGGTCGCATTGCCGTATCAGGGGCGTTGAACGAACGCGGCGGCGGCGCCTTCCACGGAGTTGGTTTGGATGTAGGCGCAGCCCACCTGACTGTCAATGTTGGCCCGGCCCCCGCGGGGGTGCGCGCCGTGAAAGGACCCATCCCCATGACCCGATCGACTTTGCTGGCCGCAGCCGTGCTTGCCGCCCTTTCCGCCCCCGCCCTGGCGCAGGACGCCGATGCCGACCAGGTGGTCGCCACCGTGAACGGCCAGGAGATCACCCTGGGCCAGATGATCGTCATGAAGCAGTCGATCCAGGACCCGGCCATGGCCGAGATGCCCGACCAGGCGCTGTGGGACGTGATGCTGGACCAGCTGATCCGCCAGACCGCCGTGGCCGAATCCGCCGAGGACACCGCCGGCGTGCGCGCCCAGCTGGAGCTGCAGCGCCGCAACACCCTGGCCTCGGCCGCGGTCAGCCAGATCGCCCAGGCCGAGCCCACCGAGGAAGAGCTGCAGGCCAGCTATGACCGCCTGTTCGCCGATGCGGGCAGCGTGACGGAGTACAACGCCGCCCATATCCTGGTCGACAGCCAGGAGAAGGCCGCCGAACTGAAGGCCGAGGTCGATGGCGGCGCCGATTTCGGCACCGTGGCCGAGGCGAACTCGACCGGGCCGTCCGGTCCCAACAAGGGTGATCTGGGCTGGTTCGCCGCCGACCAGATGGTGCCGCCCTTTGCCGAGGCCGTCGCGGCGCTGGAGCCGGGCCAGGTCAGCGACCCGGTCGAGACCGAATTCGGCTGGCACGTCATCAAGCTGAACGAGACCCGCCTGCGCGAGGCGCCCCCGCTGGCCGAGGTCCGTGACCAGATCAGCCAGATGGTCCTGCGCGAGAAGGTCGAGGCTCAGATCCAGAGCTTGGTGACCGCCGCCGACGTCAAGAAGACCGAAGGTCTGGACCCCGCCCAGCTGAACGCCACCGACCTGCTGGAGGCCGAGTGATGGGAAAGGCGGGTCTGCCCGTCTCTCCTCTGGCACCTGCGCGGTTTCCTGACCTGCCGGTGATCGCGGGCGTCGATTTCGCCAGCGCCGCCGCGGGCATCAAGTACCAGGGCCGCAGCGACGTCACGCTGATCCGCATCGCGCCGGGCAGCACGGTGGCCGGGGCCTTTACCCGGTCGTCCACGCGCGCCGCGTGCATCCTGGACAACCAGGCCAAGCTGGCGCAGGGGGGCGATGCGCCCGACGGAGCGGCGATCCTGATCAATTCCGGCAACGCCAATGCCTTCACCGGCGCGCGCGGCCAGCAGTCGGTCGATGCCGTCTGCGCGGCCGTGGCGGGTGCCCTTGACCTGCCGCAGGGGCGGGTCTTCACCTCGTCGACCGGCGTGATCGGAGAGCCGCTGCCGCACGAGCGGATCGTGGCCATCGTGGGCGATCTGGCACGTGATCTGGATGCGGGCGGGGTCGCCGATGCGGCGCGTGCGATCATGACCACGGACACCTTCCCCAAGGGCGCGTCCGCGACCCTGGCGGACGGCACCCGCATCGCGGGCATCGCCAAGGGATCGGGGATGATCGCGCCCGACATGGCGACGATGCTGGTCTATCTGTTCACCGATGCCACGGTGCCTGCAGCCGTGCTGCAGCAGTCGCTGTCCTCCGGGCTGGACGCGACCTTCAACGCGATCACCGTGGACAGCGACACGTCCACATCCGACGCGCTGATCCTGGCCGCGACGGGGCAGGGGGCAGGCGCGCCCATCACCGATCTGGACAGCGATGCGGGGCGCGACTTCGTGACCGCGCTGCACGGCGTCATGCGCGATCTGGCCCATCAGGTCGTCCGCGACGGCGAGGGCGCCACCAAGTTCGTCGAGATCGCCGTGACGGGCGCCGCGGATGCGGCCGACGCGCATCGCGTGGCGATGGCCATCGCCAATTCGCCGCTGGTCAAGACCGCCATCGCCGGACAGGACGCGAACTGGGGCCGCATCGTGGCCGCGGTGGGCAAGTCGGGCGCGCGCGCCGACCGTGACCGCCTGCGCATCGCGTTCGGGGACATGGTCGTGGCCCGCGACGGCTGGCGCGATCCCGACTATGACGAAGCCGCCGCCAGCGCCTACATGCGCAACCAGGACCTGCGGATCGCCGTCGATCTGGGCTTGGGCGACGCGTCGCGGACGGTCTGGACCTGCGATCTGACGCACGGCTATATCGACATCAACGCGGATTACCGGTCGTGAAGACCGTCCTGGTGTCCGCGGTGGCACTGATCGATCCCGACGGGCGGGTGCTTTTGGCACAGCGCCCGCCGGGCAAGTCCATGGCGGGCCTGTGGGAATTCCCCGGCGGCAAGGTCGAACCCGGAGAGACCCCCGAGGCCGCCCTGATCCGCGAGCTGGAGGAGGAGCTGGGCATCCAAACCTGGAACAGCTGCCTGGCACCGCTGACCTTCGCCAGCCACGCCTATGACACGTTCCACCTGCTGATGCCGCTGTTCGCCTGCCGCCGCTGGCAGGGAATCGTCCAACCGCGCGAAGGGCAGCAGCTGGCTTGGGTCCGGGCACGCGATTTGCGCGATTACCCCATGCCTGCGGCAGACATTCCCCTCATCCCGGCCCTGCAGATGTGGCTATAGTGTCGCAAATTTGAGTGATCCGATTGCATTGTTGCTGAAAAAAGTCGTAGATGATCAAGTTGCGAACGATTTTTTAACCATTTCATGACTAACTTTGTTTAGGGCACAGAGGAGGCTTGACATGATTCGCACTATTTCCGTCGGCAGCTACATCTCGATCCAGGGTCTTTTCGAGGGCTCGACCGCGGATGGGAACATTTTGGTCCGCGTCGGCAACCGCACTTTCGAGGGCAAGCCGGTCGGCCACTGACCGTTCCGGCGCACGGGGGAGCGTGGCGCCAAGGGAACCGCATGAACATCAAGGGGGTGATCCGAAAGGGTCACCCCCTTTTCCGTTCCATCGTGCCGGGCCCCGGAACGCAAAAAGCCGGGCGATCGTATCGCCCGGCTTTCGCATGTCGCAGACGGCCGCTTACAGCGAGCGTTCGACCTCTTCGCGTTCGAAGATCTCGATGACATCGCCGGGGCGGATGTCATCATAGTTCTCGAAGGCCATGCCGCATTCCTGACCGGACTGCACTTCCTTGACCTCGTCCTTGAAGCGCTTGAGCGTCTTCAGCGTGCCTTCGTGGATCACCACGTTATCGCGCAGCAGGCGCACGCCGGCCGAACGACGGGCGATGCCTTCGGTGACCAGACAGCCGGCGACGTTGCCGACGCCCGTGACGCGGAACACTTCCTTGATGGTCGCGTAACCGATGAAGTTCTCGCGAATCTCATTGGACAGCATGCCCGAAGCGGCGGCCTTGATGTCGTCCAGCAGGTTGTAGATGATCGAGTAGTAGCGGATCTCGACACCCTTCTGGTTCGCGGCGTTGCGTGCCGGAGCGTTGGCCCGGACGTTGAAGCCGATGACCGGAGCGCCCGAGGCCTCGGCCAAGCCGATGTCGGATTCGGTGATCGCACCCACGCCGTAATGCAGCACGCGGACGCGGACCTCGTCGTTGCCGACCTTTTCCAGGGCCTGCACGATGGCCTCGGCCGAACCCTGCACGTCGGCCTTGAGGACGACAGCCAGTTCGGACACGTTCACGTCCGCCTTGGCCTTGGCCATCATCTGCTCCAGCGTGGTCGCGGCACCGGCTGCGGCGCGCTTGTCCTTGGTCTGCTGGGCGCGGAACTCGGCAATCTCGCGGGCCTGGGCTTCGGTCTCGACCACGTTCAGCACGTCTCCGGCCTCGGGGGTACCGTTCAGACCCAGAACCTCGACCGGGACGGACGGGCCGGCTTCCTCGACGCGGTCGCCCTTGTCGTTGATCAGGGCGCGGACCTTGCCCCACTGCTCGCCCACGACGAAGATGTCGCCGCGGCGCAGGGTGCCGTGCTGCACCAGGACGGTGGCCACGGGGCCGCGTCCGACATCCAGCTGCGCCTCGATGACCGCGCCCTGTGCGGCACGGTTCGGGTTGGCGCGCAGCTCCAGCAGTTCGGCCTGAAGCGCGATGGCCTCCAGCAGGTTGTCCAGGCCCAGGCCGGTCTTGGCCGAGACCTCGACATCCTGCACGTCGCCCGACATGGCCTCGACAACCACCTCGTGCTGCAGCAGGTCGGTGCGGACCTTCTGCGGGTCGGCCTCGTGCTTGTCGATCTTGTTGATCGCCACGATCATCGGCACGTTGGCGGCCTTGGCGTGGTTGATGGCCTCGACGGTCTGGGGCATCACGGCATCATCCGCCGCGACCACCAGCACCACGATATCCGTGACGTTCGCGCCACGGGCACGCATCGACGTGAAGGCCGCGTGGCCCGGCGTGTCCAGGAAGGACAGGACGGCGCCACTGTCGGTCGTCACCTGATAGGCGCCGATATGCTGCGTGATGCCGCCGGCTTCGCCCGAAACGACGGAGGCCTTGCGGATCGCGTCCAGCAGCGAGGTCTTGCCGTGGTCGACATGGCCCATGATCGTGATGATCGGCGGGCGAGGCTGCATGTCCTCGTCACGATCGACCGTGGGGGCGATGACCTGCTCCACATCGCTGTCGCTGACGCGCAGGACCTTGTGGCCGAATTCCTCAATCACCAGCTCGGCGGTATCGGCGTCGATGGGCTGGTTGGCAGTGACCATCATGCCCATCTTCATCAGCGCCTTGACCACGTCGGCGGCGCGTTCGGTCATGCGGTTGGCCAGCTCCTGGACCACGATGGTCTCGGGCAGGCGGACTTCGCGGAACTGCTTTTCGGGACGGGCGGACTGGCCCATCGCCTTCTGGCGGGTGCGTTCCTGCTTGCGCTTCATCGCGGCCATGCTGCGCTGGCGGCCGCCTTCGCCGTTCAGCGCCTGATTCAGCGACAGCTTGCCGCCGCGACGGTTGTCGTCGGTGGTCTTGGCCTTGGCGGTCTTGTCTCGATCCGTGCGCTCCACGCGGTCGGTCTTGCGGGCCACGCCGGTCGTGACGCCCTTGGTCTCGGCGCGCGAGGCGGCAGCCTCGATCGCGGCCTGATCGGGGGCGGCGGGCTTGGTCGCACCGGCCGAGGGCTTGGGACGCTCCTGGCGCGGCTCGGCCTTGCGGCGGGCCTCGTCGGCGGCATCCTGCGCGGCCTGGGCCTCGGCCAGGGCCTTGGCCTTGAGGGCCTCCTCGCGCTCGCGCTCCTCGCGGGCCTTGGCCTCGATCTCGGCGCGGCGGCGCTCGCGCTCCTCCTCGCGGGCCTTCTCGTCGGCCAGGCGCTTGGCGGCGTCATCGGCCTCGCGTGCCTTGGCGGCGGCAAGGGCCTTCAGGCGGCGCTCCATCTCGGCATCGGAGATGCCTGCGGGGCGCTTGGAGCTGTCGCCGGCCACGCGGGCGGTCAGCGGGTTCTTTTCTTTCTGCGCATCCGTCATCGGCGCGGCTGCCTTGGGCACCACGACGCGCTTGCGCTTGGTTTCGACGACGACGCTTTTGGTGCGACCGTGGCTGAAGCTTTGCTTGACTGCGCCGGGGCGATTACCGCCACCAAGGCCCAAGGGGGTTTTTCCGTCTTTGTCGCTCATCTGCGTCTTCATTCCTTCCCGACAGCCGTATTGCCGTCGTCATGCCCGCGCAGACCCGTTAGTCTGCCGGCTTCCAAGATCACCTTGTCCGTCAGGCCACCCTTCGCAAGCGCGCCGTGTATGACATGACTGCGCCCAAAGGACAAACCCAATTCTGATGCGGTCAGGCAGCCGAACCAGCGTCCGCCGGTGGGCGTCCACAGCTTGCCCTTGCCGCGGTCCGACCCGTCGCTGGCCTGAAGCAGCACCTTGGCGCGACCTTCGGCCAGCCAGCCCTTGACCTTTTCGAACCCCGCCACCGCGCGGCCCGATTTCCGCGTCAGCGACACCAGTTCGACCAGCCGGCGGGCGATGCCCGCCTCGACCAGGTCGGCCAGGTCGGGGGCCGCCTGGACCGGAGCCTTGGCGGCACGAGAGAACAACCCCTTGGTCACCGCCTTGTTCAGGGCCGCTTTGTCTGCGGCGACCCAGATGCCGCGACCGGGCAGCTTTTCCGCCAGGTCGGGCACGACCTGCCCGTCAGGGCCGATCACGAAACGGATCAGGCCCCGCTTGGGTTGCACCTCGCCGGTGGCGATGCACCGGCGTTCCGGGTCATCGTCCCGGTCCTTGTCATGTCCACCACGGCTCAATCTGTGCTCCGATCCGGGGCGATCAGGCCCCGGCCTCCTCGTTGTCGTCATCGTCCTGCAGGTCGTCTTCCGCATCCGTGTCGTCCAGCTCGGTCGGATCGACCCAGCCCAGCATCACGCGCGCAGTCATGACCATGGTCTGCGCATCTTCCAGCGTCACGCCATAGGGTTCCAGCAGGCCTTCGTCCTTGACGCGGGCACCGTTGACGGTGGTCCAGCCACCGGCCAGCTCCCAGTCGGCGCAGGTCGCGAAATCTTCCAGCGTCTTGACGTCGTCCTTGGCCAGCGCCTCTACCATCTGGGGTGTCAGACCCTCGAATTCAATGAGGCTGTCCTCGGCGCCCAGGGCACGCGCGGCATCCAGGGCGGCCTTGTTCTTTGCCTCCAGCACGTCGCGGGCGCGGGCCTGCAGCTCAGCTGCGGTGCCCTCGTCAACCCCGTCGATCGTCAGCAGCTCGTCCTGGTCGACATAGGCGACCTCCTCAAGGTTGGTGAACCCTTCGGCCACCAGCAGCTGGGCGAAGAACTCGTCCAGGTCCAGCTGTTCCATGAACAGCGCGGTGCGGGTGTTGAACTCTGCCTGACGACGCTTGGATTCCTCCTCGTCGGTCAGGATGTCGATGTCCAGGCCGGTCAGCTGGCTGGCCAGGCGCACGTTCTGGCCGCGACGGCCGATGGCCAGCGACAGCTGCTCGTCGGGCACGACGACCTCGATCTTGTTGGCCTCCTCGTCGAAGACAACCTTGCTGACCTCGGCGGGCTGCAGGGCGTTGACCAGGAAGGTCGCCTGGTCCTCGTTCCACGGGATGATGTCGATCTTCTCGCCCTGCAGTTCGCCGACGACGGCCTGCACGCGGCTGCCGCGCATGCCGACGCAGGCGCCGACCGGGTCGATGCTGCCGTCATGGCTGATCACGGCGATCTTGGCGCGCGAACCGGGGTCGCGGGCGACGGCCTTGATCTCGATCACACCGTCATAGATCTCGGGGACTTCCATCTTGAACAGTTCAGCCATGAACTGCGGGTCGGTACGCGACAGGAAGATCTGCGGCCCGCGCGTCTCGCGGCGCACGTCCTTGATATAGGCACGGATGCGGTCGTTCGGACGATAGCTTTCGCGGCCGATCTTCTCGTTGCGGCGCAGGATCGCCTCTCCGCGGCCGACGTCGACGATGATGTTGCCGTATTCCTCGCGCTTGACGACACCGTTGATGATGCTGCCGGCGCGGTCCTTGAATTCCTCGTACTGGCGGTCGCGCTCGGCCTCGCGGACGCGCTGCAGGATCACCTGCTTGGCGGATTGCGCGGCGATGCGGCCCAGTTCGACCGGGGGGACCTGGTCGATGATCTCGTCGCCGATCTGGGGGTTGTCCAGATAGGGCTTGGCCTGCTCGACCGTCAGTTCGGCCTGATAGTTCTCGACGGCATCGTCGGCCACGACCGTGCGCACGCGCGTGAAGGTCGCGTTGCCGGTGCGGCGGTCGATCTTGACGCGGATGTCCATCTCCGCGCCGTAGCGGGACTTGGCGGCGCGGGCCAGGCTGTCTTCCATCGCTTCGATGACCAGCTCGGGCTCGATCATCTTCTCGCGGGCGACGGCTTCGGCCGTCTGCAGCAGTTCAAGCTGGTTGGCAGAGGTGATGGCCATCACTCACTCCTTGGGTTGCACGGCGGTCGCGCCGTCATCATCGGTTTCGATCTCGTCGAAGGCGGTTTCGTCCAGGTTGTCGATCTCGACCCCGGCTTCCTTCTTCTGACGCAGCATTTCCTTGATCAGCTCGTCCGTCAGGACCAGCTTGGCGTCCGACAGCAGGTCGAAGTCCAGCCCGATCGTGTGGGTCTGGCCCTTGTCCTCGATGTTGATCAGCACCTCGGTGCCCTCGACGCCCGCCAGGACGCCCTTGAACTTCTTGCGCCCGTCGATCGCCTGGTTCAGGTCCAGCCGCGCCTCATAGCCCTCGAATGTCCCAAAGTCCTTCAGGCGGGTCAGGGGACGGTCGATGCCGGGGCTGGACACCTCGAGGTGATAGTTGTCCTCGATCGGGTCCTCGACATCCAGCGTGGCGCTGACCGCGGTCGAGATCTGGGCGCAGTCGTCCACGTTGATGCCGCCCTCGGGGCGGTCGGCCATGATCTGCAGCGTGGCGGTCTTGCCGCCCTGCAGGCGGACGCGCACCAGCTCGTATCCCAGATCCTCGATCACCGGGGTGATGATCTCGGCCAGGCGGCGGTCGATCGCGGTCTTGGCGATCAGGTCGTTCGTGACGGGCAGATCGTCGGACATCAGATCCTCTTGGACAGGAAAAAGGGGCCGTCAGCGGGCCCCATGCGGAAGTTCCGGTGGGCAGGGTTTGGACGCCTGCACCGCTGTTGATCGGTCCTATAGCCGGAGACGGGTGCGAATGCAAGCGATCTTAGGCGGCGGGTCGCGGCACGGCGGGGTTGTCGCGCCAGATGCGCCAGTTCAGTCCCGACGCGACGCACAGCCACGCCAGATAGGGCAGCAGCATCGCCCCCGCGACCCGGTCCAGCGACCAGAAGCTTACCGTCATGGCCGCGACCGTCACCAGCAGCGTGGTGATGATCGCCATGCCCAAGGCCATCCGCCGCGCCCCGAAGAAGACCGGCGTCCACAGCGTGTTCAGTGCGATCTGCGCCGCCCACAGGGCCAGCGCAGCCCCCGCGCCGGGCAGGCCCGCCACCCGCGTCGCGGCCGCGGCAGACAGCAGGTAGATGATCGTCCAGGCCACGGGAAAGGCCCACTTCGGCGGGGTGAAGCCGGGCTTGCGCAGCCCGTCATACCACGCGCCGGGCTTGAAGATGACGCCGGTCGCGGCGGCGGCGACGCTGGCCAGCAGGAAGATCGGGAACAGGATCAACGGGGAACCTTTCTGCTGCGGTCTTCGTCGCGGATGCCGTCCATGACGGCGGCCAGCTCTGCGGTGATGCGGGGTTCGGACAGGGCGTGGCCCGATGCCGGGACCAGACGCAGTTCGGCCCGGTCCCACCCCTGGGCCAGCCGGTGCGCGCTGACGGGCGGGCAGACCATGTCATAGCGGCCCTGGACGATGATCGCGGGCAGGTGTTCGATCCGCCCGCGGTCGCGCAACAGCTGCCCCTCGTCCAGGAAGCAGCCGTTGCTGAAATAGTGATTCTCCAGACGGGCAAAGGCGCGGGCGTAATCGGCGGGGGCATGGCCAGCGGCCTGCGACTGCAGCCCCGCCAGCGCGTTTTCCCACATCAGCCAGGGCTGCGCGAATCGCGCCTGACGGCCCAGGTCGTCGTCGAACAGCCGCCGGTGATAGGCGCCGATCATGTCCTGACGTTCGGATGGGGGGATCGGCTCCTGAAAGCGCTCCCACAGGTCGGGAAAGAACCGCGCGGCGCCCCCGCCATAGAACCAGTCCAGTTCGGACCGCATCCCCAGGAACACCCCGCGCAGCACCAGCCCGGTGACATGGTCCGGATGCGCCTGCGCATAGGCCAGGGCCAGCGTCGCCCCCCAGCTGCCGCCGAACAGCAGCCAGCGGTCGATGCCAAGGCGCGCGCGGATCAGGGCGATGTCGTCGATCAGATGCGCGGTGGTGTTGGCCCGCACCGACGCGGTGGGCCGCGACCGCCCGCAACCGCGCTGATCGAACAGCACCACGCGGTAATGCGCCGGGTCGAAAAAGCGCCGCATATAGGGGCTGCACCCGCCGCCCGGCCCGCCATGCAGCACCAGAACGGGCCGGCCCTGCGGGTTGCCGCATTCCTCGGCGTACAGGATGTGGCCGTCGCCCACGTCGATCTCGTGGCGGGCAAAGGGTTCGACCGCCGGGTGAAGGCGGCCATGTGACGCGGAGATTTGTCCTGCCAATCGGTCCATCCTGCCACTATAAGCACAGACAACGCCGCCCGCCAGAAGGACCGCCCCCAATGACCACGCCCAGCAGCATCGACGAGGCCGAGATCGCGAAATTCGAGGCGATGGCCGCCGAATGGTGGGACCCCAACGGCAAGTTCCGCCCCCTGCACCTGATGAATCCGCTGCGGCTGGACTATATCCGCGACCAGATCGCGGCCGAATACGGGCGCGACCGGCGCAGCCTGCGGCCCTTCGCGGGGCTGCGGGTCCTGGACATCGGCTGCGGCGGCGGGCTGGCCAGCGAACCGATGGCGCGCTTGGGCGCAGATGTGGTGGGCGCGGATGCGACCCAGGTGAACATCGCCGTGGCCCAGACCCATGCCGATCAGCAGGGGCTGGCGATCGATTACCGCGCCACCACGGCCGAGGCGCTGGTCGCGGCGGGCGAACGCTTTGACGCGGTCCTGGCGCTGGAGATCGTCGAACATGTCGCCGACCCCGCGGCCTTCGTCGCGACCTGCCACGACCTGCTGCGCCCCGGCGGGCTGCTGATCCTGTCGACGCTGAACCGGACCGCGCGCAGCTTCGGCGCGGCGATCATCGGGGCGGAATGGATCATGCGCTGGCTGCCGCGCGGTACGCATGACTGGGCGCGCTTCATCACCCCGGACGAATTGGCCGCCCATGCGCAGGCGGCGGGGCTGATGGTCGCGGATCGCAAGGGGATGGTGTTCAACCCGATCACCTTCGGCTGGTCGATGTCGGATCGCGACCTGGCGGTGAACTACATCATGACGGCGCGTCGGGCCTGAGGCCTCAGGGCTTGGGCGGGTCGGCCTCCAGCCGCAGGCGCAGCTCGCGCAGGACGGGCAGGGCGCCGCGCACCCGGTCCGCGCCGATGTCGCGCACCACGCCCGCGATCAGCGGCATGAAGCCCGCGATGGCCTGATCGCGCGCGGCCCGGCCCGCCGTGCTGATCGACACGAACTTGCGCCGTGCATCGTCCCAATCGGGGCGGATGTGCACATGGCCCGCCCATTCCAGCCGCGCCAGCGTGTTGGTCATCGCGCCCCGCGTGATGTGAAACGCCGCCGCCAGCTGGGCGGGGGTGCGTTCCTCGTTCACGTGGGCCAAAAGATTCAGCACCGAAAAATGCGAAATCTGCATCCCCTTGGGCAGCGCCTTGCCGATCAGGTTGCGCGACAGCTGGTCGGCGATCAGCACCTCGGCGAACAGGCTTGCGGCCAATCGGTCGGTGGACCGGGCCTCGGCGGCTTTGTCAGGGTTGGGCGCAGGTGTCGTCATGGCCTTCCGGGGCCGCAAAGGGCCTGTCGTGATACAGCGAGGGAATGCGAGACCGTGCCTCATCCACCGCCGAAAGGTCAAGGGATACAATGGTGATGCCGGGGTCGTCCCCGCCATCCGCCAGCACCCGGCCCCAGGGGTCGACGACCAGCGAATGGCCGTGGCTGCGCCGGGCGGGGCGGTCCGGGCTGTGGGGCGCGGGGTGGGTGCCGCATTGCGCGGGCGCCAGCACGAAGCACCCGGTCTCGATCGCGCGAGCGCGCAGCAGCGGCTCCCAATGGGCGACCCCCGTGACGGGGTTGAAGGCCGACGGCACCGTCAGGATGCGCGCGCCCGCCTGCGCCAGCGACCGGTACAGGTGCGGAAAGCGCAGGTCATAGCAGACCGTCATGCCCAGCACCGTCCCGGCCGCGGGTGCCGTGACCGCCCGGTCGCCGGGGCGATAGGCAGCGCTTTCGCGATAGGCTTCGGTGTCGCTGATGGTCACGTCGAACATGTGCAGCTTGTCATAGCGGGCCGCGACCGTCCCGTCGGGGGCGATCAGCAGGCTGCGGTTCGCAAACCGCCCGTCCGCGTCGCCGCTGGCCAGGGCCAGCGATCCGACCAGCAGCCAGATGTCCAGCGCCCGCGCCTCGGCCCGCAGGGCGGCCAGGGTCGCGTCCTGATCCTCGGGGCGCAGCAGGGCGGCCTGACGCGCGCGGTCGGGGGACAGCAGGTTCGTCGCCTCGGGCGTCAGGACCAGCCGCGCGCCCCGGCCCGCGGCCTTGCGGATCAGGGCGATCGTGGGGCCAAGATTCGCGACCGGGTCGTCGCCGACCGTCAGCTGGATCAGCCCGACGGTCAGCGCGCCCATCAGGCGGCGCCCTTGAGCAGCGGGTCCAGCTTGCCCGACCGCTCCAGCGCATAGAGGTCGTCGCAGCCGCCGACATGCGTGGTGCCCACGAAGATCTGCGGCACGCTGCGCTTGCCCGCGCGCTTCGTCATCTTGTCGCGAAGCGCCGGGTCGGCGCCGACGTCGATTTCCGTATAGGACGCGCCCTTCTGGTCCAGAAGCTGCTTGGCGCGGATGCAGAAGGGGCAGGTGCGGGTGGTATAGATCTCGATGCTCATGGCGGTCCTTTTTGGTGGCTGCCCCCTATCTAGTGATCCTTGACCGCGCGTGCCAGCACCGCCACCGAAACCGGTCCCGATCCCGCCGCCAGCAGCGCCAGTGCCGCTGCGTGGATCGTGGCCCCCGACGCCATCACGTCGTCGACCAGGATCACCGGCCGCCCCGCCACGCCCGCCGCGCGACGCGGATGCACGGCCAGGGCGTCCTGCTGGTTGGCATAGCGGTCGGCCACGCCGCGATGGTCCTGCGCCTGCGTGTGGCGCACCCGCACCAGCAGGTCGGCCTGGTGATCCAGCCCCAGGGCGCGCGCCACCCGGCCCGACACCTGCGCGGACTGGTTGTACTTGCGTTTTGCCAGGCGGCGCAGGTGCAGGGGCACCGGGGCCACGATCATGCCGGGCATCGCCAATGGTGCCGCCGCCCGCGCCAGCCACGCGGCCATGGGCGGGGCCAGGTCCAGCCGGTCGCCATGCTTCAGCGCCAGGATCAGCCTGCGCGCGGTGCCGCCATAGACCATCGCCGCGCGCCCCCGCGTCCAGGGCCGCACCGTGCCCAGGCAGTCGTCGCAGACCAGCACGGTGTCCACGCCCGACCCGTCATCGGGCAGCGGCGCCCCGCAGCAATCGCAGCAGGCGCCGGTGATGAAGGCAGCCTCGGGCCAGCAGTCGGCGCACAGATGCACGGCCCCCGCGCCCCCGTCGGCCACGCCCGCGCCGCAGGACAGGCATTGGGGGGGATAGAACAGCCGCAGCGCGGCTTTCATCGCCCCCGAAAGCACCTTATGTTCCCGTCCCATGAGTGACCCCAGACCCGCCCTGACCGACCGCATCGCCCTGACCCGCCAGCGCCGCCGCGCCCAACGGGACGGCATGGTCGACCTATTCCACCAGATCGCCGCCGACGAGATCCACGATAGGCTGGCCGAGGTTAACAGAACCTTTACGGCCCCCGCCCTGGTGACCGGTTTTCCCGACATCTGGGGCCCGCGCTTTCCTGATGCGCGGGTGGTGGCGGACGACCCGGTGCTGGACCTGGAACCCGGCGCGCATGACCTGGTGATCCACGCCCTGTCGCTGCATTGGGCGGACGATCCGGTCGGGCAGATGGTGCAGTGCCGCCGCGCCCTGCGCGAGGACGGGCTGTTCATCGGCGTCCTGTTCGGCGGCCAGACCCTGTCCGAAGCCCGCGCCGCCCTGGCCCAGGCCGAGGCCGAGATCACCGGTGGTTTGTCGCCCCGAATCCTGCCCATGGGAGAGATCCGCGACCTGGGCGGCCTGCTGGCCCGTGCGGGACTGGCGTTGCCGGTGGCCGACCTGCTGCCGCAGCGCGCCAGCTATCGCGACCTGTTCCACCTGGGCCGCGACCTGCGTGCGATGGGCGAGGGCAACGCGATGGCCGCGCGCCTGCGCCGGCCCACCCCGCGCACCGTGCTGGCCCGCGCCGCCGATCTGCTGGCCGCCCACAGTCCCGACCGCGACGATCCGTCCCGTGTCGCGGTCACCTTCGATCTGGTCTTTCTGACGGGCTGGGCGCCCTCGGACAGCCAGCCAAAGCCCTTGCGCCCCGGATCGGCCACCACCTCGCTGGCCGATGCGCTGACAAAACTCAGGAAGTCATGATGAGACCCACCCACGCGCCTGCCGACCATCCCGCGGTCAAGCCCGCCAAGACCGGCATCCTGATCGCCAATCTGGGCACGCCGGACGGCTATGACTACTGGTCGATGCGCCGCTATCTGAACGAGTTCCTGTCCGACCGCCGCGTCGTCGACGTGAACCGCCTGATCTGGCAGCCGCTGCTGCAGGGGGTGATCCTGACCAAGCGGCCGTTCAGTTCCGGCAAGAACTACAAGCTGATCTGGAACCACGAGGCGAACGAAAGCCCGCTGCTGACCATCACCAAGGCCCAGACCCGCGCGCTGGCGCAGATGGCGCATGACGAATGGGGCGATCAGGTGATGGTCGATTTCTGCATGCGCTATGGCAATCCGTCGACCGGGGACGTGGTGCGACGGATGGTCGATGCGGGCTGTCGGCGGATCGTGTTCCTGCCGCTTTATCCGCAATATGCGGGGCCGACCTCGGCCACGGCCAACGACCAGCTGTTCCGCGTCCTGATGAAGGAGACCTGGCAGCCCGCCGTGCGCACGGTCGAGCCCTATGTGAACCGCCCCGACTACATCAAGGCGCTGGCCGACAGCGTGCGCCGCGCGCTGGACGGCAAGGTGCCCAAGAAGCTGGTCGCCAGCTATCACGGCATGCCCAAGCGCTATCTGATGCAGGGCGATCCCTATCACTGCCAGTGCCAGAAGACGTCGCGCCTGCTGCGCGAGGAGCTGGGCTGGCCCGAGGGGATCATCGACACGACCTTCCAGTCGGTCTTCGGCCGCGAGGAGTGGCTGCGCCCCTATACGGTGGAGCATGTGGCCGAACTGGCCAAGCAGGGCCATACCGACATCGCGGTGATCTCTCCGGCGTTCTCGTCGGACTGCATCGAGACGCTGGAGGAGATCAACGGCGAGATCAAGGAGGCCTTCGAGGAGGCCGGGGGGCACGAATTCCAGTACATCCCCTGCCTGAACGACGACCCCGCCCATATCCGCGTCATGTTGGAGGTGGTGCGCGAGAACATCGGCGGCTGGGTGCAGCCGCGGTGAGCGTCGGCGCGTTCACGCCAAGTTGGGTTTGATCCGGTGCGAGGCATTGGATAGGACTAGGCCATGTGCGCGAGGAGAGTGGCCGGAACATGAAGAAAATCAACGCGCTTGCGATTCTGGGCCTGATCGTGCTTGGTGCGTGCGGCCCGCGCAATCTGGCGCCTGCGCCGATGGCCATGCCCATGGACCCGGCCGCGGCGGCGGCGCCGGTGGTCGACGACAACGCGGCCATCGCGGGGCGCGTGCTGCAGCAGATCAACACGCTGCGCGGCAACATCGGCCTGTCCCCGCTGCAGCCCAGCCCTGCGCTGGAGGCGGCGTCGCTGGTCCATTCGCGCGACATGTCGGCCCAGAACCGGGCCTGGCACTGGGGGTCGGACGGATCGTCGCCCCTAGACCGGGCGCAGCGTCAGGGGTTCGGCGGAGAGATCATCGGCGAGAATATCTCGGAGACCTACGAGAACGAGATCGAGACGCTGGCCGCATGGATGTCCACGCGCGACACCCGCGACGTGATCATGGACCCGACCGCGACGCAACTGGGCTTTGCCTGGTTCAAGGAGCCGTCGGGCAAGGTCTGGTGGACGCTGCTGACCGGACGCTAGGCCTCGGGCGGCCCCCATGCGGGGCCGCATCGGTCGCGGGGGTCAGGGATAGATGACGACCGGCGTGCCGGGCATCAGCATCGCATAGATTTCCTGGATTTCCTCGTCGGTGACGGCGATGCAGCCGGCCGTCCAGTCGCGCTGGCGGGGGAACAGGTTGTTGCCCTGAGGGCCGCGGCCGTGGATAAAGATGTCGCCGCCCGGATCCATGCCGTACTGCTCGGCGAAGGCGCGGTCGTTGGGGTTCGGATACGAGATGCCCACCGACAGGTGGAACGCGCTGCGCGGGTTGAAGCGGTCGATGTAATAGACGCCTTCGGGGGTCTTGCCGTCGCCCGAGAACTGCTTGTGCCCCACCGGCTGGTTGCCCAGGCTGATGTCATAGGACCGGACCGGCGTGCTGCCGCTGAACAGGTGCATGCGACGCTGACCCTTGTTCACCTGCACCTGGGTGATCGGCGGCCCAGAATAGCGCTGGAACTTGCTGGGTTGCTGCGGCTTTCCACAGGCAGCCAGCAGGGCCAGCATCGAAATCGTGAACGTCCGACGGGTGGTTCTGATCATCACTGCCTCTGAAGCGTTTTTGATTTTTTATGGGCCCGGAATATCACGGATACACCATGCCTGCCTAGCGGTGCGTTAACGCCGCCACCAGTTCGACATGCGGGGAAAACCGGAACTGGTCGACCACCCACAGCCGATCGATGCCATAGCCGGCATCGGCCAGAATCCGCGCATCCTTGGCAAAACTGACCGGGTCGCAGGACACGGCCGCCACCACCGGGACGCGAGCGGCGGCGATCTGACGCATCTGCGCCTCGGCCCCGGCGCGGGGCGGGTCGATCACGATCGCGTCAAACGGGGCCAGTTCATCGGGCATCAGCGGCCTGCGGGCCAGATCGCGGACCTCGGTCGTGACACGGTTCAGGCCCGACGTGGCCCGCCACGCCGAATCAAGGGCGGACAGGGGTGCGGCCAGCCCCTCAACCGCATGGACAGAGGCCCGTTCCGCCAAAGGCAGCGTGAAGGTCCCGCAGCCCGCGAAAAGATCGGCGACCTGGGACGCGCCCGCCACGGTGTCGCGCACCGCAGCCAGCAGTGCGGCCTCGCCCTGGGCGGTGGCCTGAAGGAAGGCACCGGGCGGGGGGACGACATGCGCGCGCCCCATCGGCAGGGCGGGCGCGCGGCGGGTGATGGCCTGGCCATCCCAGTCCAGCCGCGCCAGATCGCCCTCATCCGCGAGGGCGGCCAGGGCCTGGAACAGCGCAGGGTCCATCGGCTTGCCGCCACGCACGGCGACGTCCAGCCCGGCCGGACCATGGATGACGACCAGCGACAGTTCAGCCGCGCGCGACGCCCCGGCGATGACGATGCGGCGCAGCAGCGGCAGCGCGGCCAGGATCTGCGGGCGCAGCACGTGGCATTCGGTCAGATCGACGATCACGTCGGATGCGCGGCCATGAAACCCCACGGTCGCGCCCTTCTTCGTGCGCCGCCCCGATAGCACGGCCCTGCGGCGGCTGTTCGGCGCCGACACGTGGACCTGCGGCAAGGGCGCCGCGATCCCCTGGGCCGCCAGCGCAGTCAGCACGACCTGGGTCTTCCAGGCGGTGGTGAAGGCGTCGGTCGCGTGCATCAGCGAACAGCCCCCGCAGGCGCGGTAATGGCCGCAGACGGGACGGATGCGGTCCGGGGACGGGGTGACGATGCGCGGGGCGGCGATGCGGCCGTCCAGGGCCTCGCCCTCGACGACCTCTCCGGGCAGGACCAGGGGGGCCAGCGCGCGGGCGTCGCCCGACAGGGCCACGCCGTCGCCCTTGCGGCCAAGCCGCTCGATCGTCCATTGGGTCATTCCGCAGCCTCTTCGGTGCCCAGGAAACCGCCCGACTGGCGGTTCCAGTAGCGGGCATAGCGGCCGTCGCGGGCCAGCAGGTCGTCATGGCCGCCCTGTTCGACGATGCGCCCGTCCTCGATCACCAGGATGCGGTCCAGTTCCGCGATGGTGGACAGTCGGTGCGCGATGGCCAGCACGGTCTTGCCGCGCATGGCGCGGGTCAGGGCATCCTGGACCTGGGCCTCGACCTCGCTGTCCAGCGCACTGGTCGCCTCGTCCAGGACCAGGATCGGCGCGTCCTTGAGGAAGGCGCGGGCCAGGGCGATGCGCTGGCGCTGGCCGCCCGACAGCTTGACGCCGCGTTCGCCCAGATAGGCGTCGTACCCGGTGCGGCCCGCATAATCCTCCAGCGTCAGGATGAAGTCATGCGCCTCAGCCGCCTTGGCGGCGGCCACGACCTCGTCCTGCGTCGCGTCGGGGCGACCGTACAGGATGTTGTCGCGGGCGGATCGGTTGAACATGGCGGTGTCCTGGGTGACCATCGCTACCTGGCGGCGCAGGCTTTCCTGGGTCACATCGCGCAGGTCGTGGCCGTCGATGCGGATGGTGCCCCGTTCGACATCGTAGAGCCGCAGCAGCAGGCCGACCAGCGTCGTCTTGCCCGCGCCGGACGCGCCGACGATGCCGATCTTCTCTCCGGCCGGGATGGTCAGGGTCAGGTCGCGGATGCCGCCCGCGTCGCGGCCATAGGCGAATTCGACATGGTCGAACTCGATCCGGCCCTGCACGCGCGACAGGGTCCGGGCGCCGGGGCGGTCGGTCAGGGCATGGGGCGGGGACAGGGTCTTCATCCCGTCCTCGACCTCTCCGATGCTGCCCCACATGCCCATCAGGGCCATGCTGACCCACCCGGTCATCTGCGACAGGCGCATGGCGATGGCACCGCTGGCGGCGACATCGCCCACGGTCGCGGTGCCGTCGCGCCACAGCAGGATCGCGCCGCCGACCAAAATCACCGGTAGGATCCCCGCCACGACCATCAGCGACAGCCGGAACCAGGTCGAGACGACGCCGAAATCCAGCGCGCGTTCGCGGAACCCCGCCATCGCGCCCAGGGCGGCCTGATCCTCGTGGTCGGCATGAGCGAACAGCTTGACCGTCTTGATGTTGGTGATGGTGTCGACGACCTGTCCGGTGACATTGGCCCGCGCCGATGCGCGCGCGCCCGATTTCGCGCGGATGCGTGGCAGGAAGAACCGGATCAGCGCGAAATAGGCCGCCAGCCAGACCAGCAGCGCCACCGCGCCCCAGCCATCGACGGCCAGCAGGAAGGCCGCCGATCCCAGCACGGATGCCAGGGCGAATGCCACAACGTTCACCATCTCGGATGCGACATCGGTCACCGCGCGCGCGGTCTGCATCTGCTTTTGCGCCAGCCGCCCGGCAAAGTCGTTGTCGAAGAAGGTGACCGCATGTCCCATCGTCCAGCGATGCAGGCGCGACAGCACCAGCGGCAGGATGTTCGGTCCGATGATCACGTTCGAGCTGGCCGTGGACAGGCCATAGATCGCCGGGCGCACCACTAGGAAGAACCCCGCGAACAGCGCGACCAGGCCCCAGTTCTGGTCCCAGAAGACGCCGGGCGCGCTGGTCGTGACCGCATCGACGACCATCCCCAGCAGCAGCGCCGAGACGACATCCGCCACCCCGCCCAGGGCGGAGGCGATGGCGGCAAAGCCCAGCCCCGGCCAGGCGCCCGACAGGCACCAGCGGAAGAAGGCCATCAGCGTGGCGGGCGGCGCGCCCTCGGCCGGGCGAAAGGCGTCGACCATGCGGCCGAAGCGGGTGTGCAGGCTCATTCGTCGTCCTTCCCGGCCAGGCGGGCCGCGTCGATCAGGGCAGGGGCGGGCAGGGTGAAGGCCGACGCGATCCACGCCTCCTCCGCGGCCTTCAGGGCCCGTCCCAAGGCAGGCCCCTGCAGCGGGGCCAGGTCGGCTGCGGCCACGGGCAGGGGGGACCGGGTCGCCCGCGTGATGCGGGCCTGCCAGTCGGGGGGCAGCGGGTGGCCGTCGGCGGCCATCAGGGCGGCATGGTCGGTCGCGGCATCCGCGCCCAGGTGCCATGCCGCGCGGTCCAGCGACCAGCCGCGTGCCCGGTCAAGCGCCGCCAGCGCGCGCTGATCGGCGCGCGACAGGCGCAGGTCGGGCTGGACCGGACCAAGCGCCGCCAGACGGCGCAGCCAGCCGCCGGGCGCGGGTTCGGCGTCCAGCAGCGCCTGCAGGCGCGCGGCATCGGCACCGGGCAGCAACTGATGCAGCACCCCCGTCCGGTCCATCAGCGCGACCGCCGGGCCGGGGTCGGGCGCGTCCAGCAGTTTCTTCAGTTCCGCCCCGATGCGTTCGCGGGCGATGCGCGACAGGCCGTCGCGATGCGCGCCGCAGGCGGCGACGGCGGCCGGGTCGGCATCCTGCCCGTAGCGGGCCAGGAAACGGAAGAAGCGCAGGATGCGCAGGTAATCCTCGGTGATCCGCGCGTGGGCGTCGCCGACAAAGCGCAGGCGACGCGCGGCCAGATCGGGCAGGCCGCCCATCGGATCGATCACCTCCCCGTCGCGGCCCGCGTAAAGCGCGTTGATGGTGAAATCGCGGCGCGCCGCGTCCTGGGCCAGATCGGTCGAGAACGCGACCACGGCATGACGACCATCGGTGGCGACGTCCCGGCGAAAGGTCGTGACCTCGAACCCGCGCCCGCCAGCGATCAGCGTGACGGTGCCGTGGTCGATGCCTGTGGGCACCGCGCGCAGGCCCGCAGCCTGCGCCAGCCGGGTCACCCGGTCGGGCAGGGCGTCGGTCGCGATGTCGATGTCGTCGATGGGTTGCCCCAACAGCGCGTTGCGCACCGCGCCGCCCACCAGATAAGCGTGATCGCCCTCTGCCTGCAGCGCGTCCAGCACCCGGATCAGGGCGGCATCCTCCAGCACATGCGCGGGCAACCGGGTCATAGGCGCCGCGCCAGTCCCAGCAGGATGCGCGCGGTCGCGCCCCAAAGGTAATAGGGCCCGAACGGCGCCGCGTGATAGCTGCGCCAGCCGCCGCGCCAGCGCCGGCGTTCGACGCGATAGCGGGCGGGGTCGGCGACATGCGCAAAGGGCAGGTCGAACGCCTCCTGCACCTCTCCGGCCTCGGGGACGGGGGCGAAGGGGCCGTCGATCACGGCCAAAACCGGGGTCACGGAAAAGCCTGTGACGGTGCGGTGCGGCGGCAGGCAGCCCAGCACGCGCACCTGGGAGGGGTCCAGGCCGATCTCCTCGCGCGCCTCGCGAAGGGCGGCGGCGACGGCATCGGCGTCGCCCGGATCGACCTTGCCGCCGGGCAGGGCGATCTGGCCGGGATGGTGGCGCAACCCCGACGCGCGCTTCGTCAGGACCAGGCGCCCGTCATCGGCGCGAAACGCCGCCAGCACCCCCGCCGGGCGCAGGGGCGCGTCCGGCGGCGCGGCTTCGGGGTTCAGGTCATAGTCGGAGCTGGGGTCCGCCGCGCGGCGCAGGGCGTCGCGCAGGCGGGATTCGGACCACTCCGTCACTCGGCCGCCTTGTCGCTGTCGCTGTCGGGCAGGGGGTTGCCGTCGGCATCCACCGTCGCCTCGAAGCCCAGGCTTTGCGGGTCGAAGACGTAATGCGCGCCGCAGAACTGGCAATCGGCGGTCACGGTCCCCTCCGGCGTGGTCATGTGCCCGATGTCCTTGGCCGAATAGATCGACAGCGTGCCCCGCACCCGGTCGGCGTCGCAGGAACAGCCGAACTCCACGCGGTGCGCGTCGAAGACCCGCGGCGTCTCTTCGTGGAACAGGCGCAGCAGCAGGTCGGTCGGGCCGACGGTGGGGCCGATCAGCTCCAGCGTCTCGACCGTGTCCAGCAGGATGTTGGCCCGGCTCCAATCCTCGGATTCCGCGCCCTGCAGGATGTCGGCCGCCTCGATCAGCCCGCCCTCGCCGCTGCCACCCTCGGTCGGCTGCGCCGGATTGCCGGGCAAAGTCTGCAGCATCATGCCGCCTGCGCGCCACTGCGCGTCCTGACCGGACAGGCGCGACTGACCCGATGCCAGCTGGAACCGCGTCGGCAGCTGTTCGGATTGCGCGAAATAGGTCTGCGCGCAGGCCGACAGCGACCCGCCCGTCAGCGGCGTGATGCCCTGATAGGGGGTGCTGCCCGGTCCCTGGTCGATCAGGATGGCGAAATAGCCCTCGCCGATCTGCTCGAAGGGGGCGCGGGCATCCAGGCGATCGGGGTCGAAGCTGGCCCAGGCCCGGATGCGGGCGGGCTTGCCCTCGCCCTCGGGGGCGAAATAGTCGGCGGCCAGCGTGCGGATCGCGCCGTTGCCGCGCACCTGCAGGCTCAGCTTCCAGCGCAGCTTGACGGTCGGGCCGATCAGCGCGGTCAGCAGCGCGATCTCGGCGACCATGGCGCTGACGGCGGGTGGATAGTCGTGACGCGACAGGATATGGTCCAAGACGCCGTCCAGACGCACCACGCGGCCCCGGATGGAGCTGCGGTCAAGTTGAAAGGGCAGTACGGTGTCGTCCCAGGCGATCTGGTTGATCTTGCTCATGATTGATCCTTGAGGTGGTGTCGGCGCCGACATTGCGCGCCCGGTTGCGCCCAATATAAGGCATTTTCCGCCGATCCCAAGGGGGCCCGGGCACGCCGCTTTCCGCCACGCCCGGTCCGGGCTATCACGGGCGGGCAATCAGACAGGTGCCCCATGATCCCGCGTTTCGGACAACCGCCGCTGACCGGACCCTGCTATCGCCGCAGGCCCGGCGCCTATGCGATCCTGTGGCGCGACGGGCGCATCCTGCTGACGCATCAGCAGGCGCCCGAACCCGAATTCCAGCTGCCCGGCGGCGGCATCGACCCTGGAGAGCATGCCCTGGCGGCCCTGCACCGCGAGGTGGCCGAGGAGACCGGCTGGACCATCGGCGCGCCGCGCTATCTGGGCAGCTATCGGCGGTTCTGCTTCATGCCCGATTACGACATGCACGCCGAAAAGCGCTGTCAGATCTGGGTGGCACGGCCGATCAGCCGCCTGTCGCCGCCGACCGAACCGGGACACAGTGCGCATTGGATGACGCCCGCGCAGGCGATGGACGCGCTGGCCGATCCAGGGTCGCGTGCGGCGCTGTCGGGGTGGCTGGCGGGACGCTAGCCGTCGTCCAGGCGGATGACCTTGCCCGTGCCACGAAACTCGACCAGCACCGCGGACATGTCGTCCTGCCGTTCGCCGCGGCAATATTCCGACACCGACCAGGCCATCGATTCCAGGAAGGAGTGGCCGTTCAGAAAGGCGTTGGTGCGCATCACCGCCTCAAGCCCGTCATTGCCCAGCTGGCGGCCGTTGGGGGTCGTGGCCTCGGTGATGCCGTCGGATGCGATCAGCAGACGGTCGCCGGGACCAAGGGTGATGTCGATCTCGTCGAAGAGCGGGCTTTCGAAGACGCCGATCGGCATGCCGCCCGCGCCCAGATGCGTCACCGTGCCGTCGGCCCGTTGCAGCGCGGGGTGGGGGTGCCCCGCCTGGACCATGCGCAGGTGCCCTGTCATGTGGTTCAGCTCGGCATAGATCATGGTGAAGTAGGTGTCGGTGTTCATCTCCTCCAGCATCATCGTGTTGAAGAAATGCGCCAGCGCCGCCGGCCCCCCCGCATCCGCCCCGCCAAGCGCGCCGCGCAGCGCGATGTTCTGGTCGGACGACCCCGACAGGTGCACCGACAGCTGCGCCGTCAGCAGTGCCGCGGTCACGCCATGCCCCGATACGTCCAGCGCATAGAGGCCAAGCCTGTCGTCGCCGATGGGAAAGAATCCCACCAGGTCGCCGCCGATATGGCCCGCCGGGCGCAACAGCAGGCTGATCTCAATCTGGCCGAACCGCCCGGAGCGTTCGCGCACCAGCCCCTGCTGCAGCTTGCGCGCCTCCCGCAGGTCGCGTTCCATCGCGGCCTGGGTCTCGGACAACTGCGACAGGGCCTGACGCAGTTGGGTGTTGCTGGCGCGCAGCTCCTCCTCGATGCGCAGGATGCGTTCGCCGGCGGCAAGGCGCGCCAGCAGTTCCTGGGGTGCCACGGGCTTGGTCAGGAAATCGTCGGCGCCGGCCTGCAAGCCCTCGGTGATGGCATGGGCGTCGGCATTCGACGTCAGCAGCACGAAATAGCCATAGTTCGGGCGCGACAACTGGCGGAACGCGGCGCAGAACTGCAGGCCGGTCATCTCGGGCATCACCCAGTCCGACAGCACAAGGTCCGGGGCCAGCCTTTCGCACAGCTGCAGCGCCTCTGCCCCGTTGGCGGCCTCGATCACGTCATAGCCGCCGCGTTTCAGCAGCCGCGCCAGCAGCCGGCGTTGCGCGGCGCTGTCATCGACCAGCAGCACCAGCCGCTTCTGCTTGGGCGGTGCCGTGTCGGAGAGGGGAGAGGGGCGATTCGCGGCTGTCATGGGACCATGCATAGCGTGCCGGTCGTAAATTTCGGGTAAACCGCCCCGTTTCCCGCGGTTAAACTTTTCGCAACGCGGCCGCGCTAGACAAGGGCATGTCAGCGATTCGAAGGGTTTGGGGAATGATCGATTGGAACCGCGTGATCGAGCTGCGCGACGAGCTTGGCCCCGAGGAGCTTTTGCCCATCATCGACATGATCCTGGTCGAGATCGAGGCGCATCTGTTCGCGCTGGACAGCCGTACCCTGCACCTGGCCGAGGACCTGCACCTGCTGCGCGGCCTGGCGCTGAACATCGGCTTCACCGAGTTCTGCGCCCAGTGCCTGCGCGCCGAACAGCAGCTGGCCCGCGGCGACCAGACGGCCCTGGCCCCCGCGGCGCTGCGCGCCAGCTTCGGCCATACAAAGCAGCTGTTCCTGCGCGATCTGCCGCATGTGATGGACGGCGACCAGGGCGGCCAGGCCGCCGCCCGCGCGTCGTGATCAGACCAGCAGTTCCGACAGGATGCCGTCGTTCGTGATGTCGCGATAGGCAAAGCCTGACCGGTCCAGCCGCGCCATCAGCGTGATCAGGTTGGCCGGGTCCGACGTCTCGATCCCGATCAGCACCGAACCGAAGTTGCGGGCGGATTTCTTGAGGTATTCGAACCGCGCGATGTCGTCGTTCGGTCCCAGCAGGTCCAGGAAATCGCGCAGCGCGCCGGGGCGCTGCGGCATGCGCAGCACGAAATACTTCTTCACCCCCTGGAACCGCTGGGCCCGCTCCTTGACCTCGGGCAGGCGCTCAAAATCGAAATTGCCGCCCGAACAGACCGCGACGACGGTCTTGCCGGACAAGTCGCCCAGATCACCCAGCACGTCCAACGCCAGCGCGCCCGCGGGTTCCAGCACCACGCCTTCGGTGTTCAGCATCTCCAGCATGGTGCGGCAGATGCGGTCCTCGGGGGCCAGATAGACGTCGGCGGGGGTAAAGCGCTGCAGCGCCTCGAAGGGCAGGGCCCCGATGCGCGCGACCGCGGCACCGTCGACGAAGCTGTCCACCGCCGGCAGGGCCACGGGCGCCCCCTCCTGCAGTGCGGCCTTGAGGCTGGCGCCGCCCAGGGGTTCGGCAAAGGCAAAACGGGTGTCGGGCGCCTGGGTCGCCAGCAGCTTGGTGACGCCCGCTGACAGGCCGCCCCCACCCACGGGCAGCACGACCAGGTCGGGCGCGCGGCCAAGCTGCGCCAGCATCTCCATACCGACGGTGGCCTGCCCCTCGATCACGTCGGGGGCGTCGAAGGGCGACAGGAACTGCGCGCCCTGTTCGGCGCAGAAGGCCTGGGCCGCGGCCAGGGTCTGGTCGAAATAGTCGCCCTTCAGCACGATCTCGATCGCGTCTCCGCCGAACATGCGGGTCTTGTCGATCTTCTGTCCCGGCGTGGTGATCGGCATGAAGATCGTGCCGCGCGCGCCGAAATGGCGGCAGGCATAGGCCACGCCCTGGGCATGGTTCCCCGCACTGGCGCAGACGAAATGCCCGGGCGCGCCGGGCGTGACCTGCTTGCGCATTGCGTTGAACGCCCCGCGCAGCTTGTAGCTGCGCACGGGGGTCAGGTCCTCGCGCTTGAGCCAGATGTCGGCGCCGTATTTCGCCGACAGATGGTCGTTGCGTTGCAGGGGCGTAGGCTCGAACAGGTCGCGAAGCGCGGCCTCGGCCAGACGGACGGCGGCGACAAAGTTTTCCATGCCCCGCCCATGCCGCGAAACGGGCCTGTTGGCAAGGGTCAGCGCAGCGCGCGACCCTCGACGAAATGCCCCCAGAGCGTGGTGATGATCGACAGCGACAGCAGGGTGCCCAGCCAGGCAGCCAGAAGCGTGGCCACCAGCCCCACCAGACCGGGGATCTGCGACGCAAGGTTCAGAATGGTCTGCAGGATCTGGCTGAACACGGCCAGAAGGAGCAGGGTGCCCAGACAGGATTCCGTCCCCTTCCAGCCGGTCGTCAGCGGCTTTGCGGCGCCGATGGCCGCCCCGGCCAGCCCTGTTCCAAGGCGCAGGCCGATGATGGCCACCGCGATCCCGATGATCAGGCTGGCCAGCATGGTGACGTAGATGCTGCCGTTCAACGCCGAGGTCAGCGCCACGATGAGGATCATGGGCATGAAGACGATCAGCATGATGCCGAGGCTCATCCTGACCGCCGCCCAGAAATAGCGCGCCTCGGAACCTCCGAAGCTGCGAAAGACCTGCGGGCGTTCCCCCAGGAGGACGTGACGATGCCAGGATGCAGCCAGGCTGACGAAGGCCAGCACGAAGGTCGCGACGATCGCCACTGCCACCACTGCGACAATGATCCCGGGCGGATCGCCGACCGCTAGGGCCTGGTGCGCGGCCATCCCGATGCCGATGCCGAGGGCGGCCAGCAACAGCGGCAGAACCGACAGCGTCAGCGCCGCGCCCAGATTGCCGGTCAGCTGCAGAATGGAATGGCGGAGAAGGCGAAAGGCCAGCATCAAATCATTCGTTTGAAATGGCCCAGACCCTAATCGCCGCCGAACCCTTGTGACAACGCGCAAATCGCCGTATTCCCGCTGAAACTTCGACGAAGGGTTAACCGCATGTCCGACGCGCCGAAAAAAGTCGTCCTCGCCTATTCGGGGGGGCTTGATACCTCGATTATCCTGAAATGGCTGCAGACCGAATACGGCTGCGAGGTGGTGACCTTCACCGCCGATCTGGGCCAGGGCGAGGAGCTGGAGCCCGCGCGCGAAAAGGCGCTGATGCTGGGCATCGCGGCTGAGAACATCCACATCGTCGACGTGCGCGAGGAATTCGTGCGCGACTTCGTCTTCCCGATGTTCCGGGCCAATGCGCTGTACGAGGGGCTGTATCTGCTGGGCACGTCGATCGCGCGGCCGCTGATCTCTCAGCATCTGGTGCGGATCGCGCAGGAATCGGGCGCGGATGCGGTGGCGCATGGCGCGACGGGCAAGGGCAACGATCAGGTCCGGTTCGAGCTGTCGGCCTATGCGCTGGACCCGTCGATCAAGGTGATCGCGCCCTGGCGGGAATGGGACCTGACCAGCCGCACCAAGCTGATCGAGTTCGCCGAGAAGAACCAGATCCCCATCGCCAAGGACAAGCGCGGCGAGGCGCCCTTCAGCGTGGACGCGAACCTGCTGCACACCTCCAGCGAGGGCAAGGCGCTGGAGAACCCGGCCGAGGCCGCGCCCGATTACGTCTATCAGCGCACCGTGAACCCCGAGGACGCGCCCGATCAGCCCGAGTTCATCGAGGTGGCCTTCGAGAAGGGCGATGCGGTGGCGATCAATGGCGAGGCCATGTCGCCCGCCACGATCCTGACCAAGCTGAACGAACTGGGCGGCCGACACGGCATCGGCCGTCTGGATTTCGTCGAGAACCGCTTTGTCGGCATGAAGTCGCGCGGCATCTATGAGACGCCGGGCGGCACGGTCCTCTTGGAGGCCCATCGCGGGATCGAGCAGATCACCTTGGACAGCGGTGCGGGCCACCTAAAGGATTCGATCATGCCGCGCTATGCCGAGCTGATCTATAACGGCTTCTGGTTCAGCCCCGAGCGCGAGATGCTGCAGGCCCTGATCGACAAGTCGCAGGAGCATGTGACGGGCACGGTGCGGCTGAAGCTCTACAAGGGTCTGGCGACCTGCGTGGGCCGCTGGTCGGATCACTCGCTCTACAGCGAGGCGCATGTGACCTTCGAGGACGACGCGGGTGCCTATGACCAGAAGGACGCGGCGGGCTTCATCCGCCTGAACGCGCTGCGCCTGAAGCTGATCGCGAACCGCAACGCCCGCGTGGCGAAATGACGGACGGGGCCGCCCGCATCGCCATCGTGACCGTCAGCGACCGCGCGTCGCGAGGCGAGTACGAGGACAAGGGCGGCCCCGGCGCCGAGGCCTGGCTGCGGGGTGTCGTCACCTCGCCCATGGCCATCGAACGCCACATCATCCCCGACGGCCGCGACAGCGTCGCCAGCACCCTGCGCGATCTGGCCGACGGGGGCGCGGACCTCATCCTGGTGACCGGCGGCACCGGCCCCGCACCGCGCGACCTGACGCCCGAGGCCGTGGCCGACGTGATGGACAAGGAACTGCCCGGCTTCGGAGAGGAGATGCGCCGCGCCTCGCTGCGCGAGGTACCGACCGCCATCCTGTCGCGCCAGACCGCGGCGATCCGCGGGCGTAGCCTGATCATCACCATCCCCGGCAAGCCTTCGGCCATCGCCACCTGCCTGGATGCGGTCTTTGCCGCTGTCCCCTATTGCCTGGACCTGATGGGTGCGGCGCGCATCGAGACCGATCCTGCACGGATCCAGGCCTTTCGTCCCAAATCGGCCTGACCGCCCGTATGTGCTGGCAAAGGGGGTATTTGGACAAAGGAGACTGATTTCTTCTTTGTCCAAATACCCGAAAGCGCCTAGCCGCCGAACAGACGCAGGGCCAGCGGGGCGATGATCGCCGTCAGCACCGCGTTCAGGCCCATGCCGATGCCCGAAAACGCGCCCGCCGTGGCGTTTACCTGGAACGCCCGGGCCGTTCCGATGCCATGCGCGGCGACGCCCACCGCAAATCCGCGCGCGCGCCAGTCGCGGATCTTCATCGCGTTCAGCAGAGGCGTGACCACGATCGCGCCGAAGATGCCCGTCAGCAGAACCAGCGCCGCGGTCAGCGTGGGCTGACCGCCCAGCTGTTCGGCGATGCCAATGGCCACCGGCGCGGTGGTGGATTTCGGTGCAAGCGAGGCCAGAACCGATCCCTCGATCCCGAAGGCGCGGGCGATCAGCAGGGCCGAGACGACCGCGACGCCCGATCCGGCCAGCAACCCTGCCAGCATCGGCCACGCCGCGCGCCGCACGCGGGGCAGGTTGTCATAAAGAGGCAGCGCCAGCGCCACGGTGGCCGGCCCCAGCATGAAATGCACGAACTGCGCGCCGTCGAAATAGGTGGCGTAGTCGGTCCCCGTCATCCCCAGCAGCACCGCCAGCAGGATCACCGCGATCAGCACGGGGTTGGCCCAGCTAGCGCGGCCCAGCCTGCGCGACACTGCGTCGCCCGCGAGGTACGCGACCAGCGTGGCGGTCAGCCACAACAGCGGCCCCTGCGCCAGATAGGACCAGATCAGGACCGGATCACTCACGCCCCTGGTCCCTCAGGGCGGCGCGTTCCTCGGATCCGGTCAGGCGGGCCACCGCGGTGAAGGCCCAGGCCCCTGCGGCGATGGCCAGCACCGTCGATCCCGTCAGGGCGGCGGCCAACCCCAGCCCCTGTTCGCGCAGCAGATCCCAGTGGGCCACGATGCCGACGCCCGCAGGCACGAAAAACAGCGACAGATGCGACAAGAGTCCCGTCGCCGTGGGGCGGATCGCCTGCGCCAGGTCGGGGCGCAGGATGAAGGCCGCGACCATCGCGATCAGTCCGACCACCGGGCCGGGCAGGGGCAGGCCCAGGCCGCGCGAGGTGATCTCTCCGACCAGCTGGAACGTCAGGATGATGGCAAGGCTGCGGATCATGCCGCCAGAGTAGCGTGCGGCCCCCGGTCGCGCCAGTGGCGACGCCGCGCATCTTGTGGATAAGTGTCCCGGCGGGGCGACATCTTGCGGTCCGGTTGACTTGTCCCCCCTGCGGATGGACAATCCGCCAGCCTTTTCGAATCTGGACCCGACCCCTTGCGCTTTGACCGCCTGCGACTGAACGGCTTCAAGAGCTTCGTGGACCCGACCGATCTGGTCATCCGCGAGGGGCTGACGGGCGTGGTCGGGCCCAACGGCTGCGGCAAGTCCAACCTGCTGGAGGCCCTGCGTTGGGTCATGGGCGAAAACCGCCCCACCGCGATGCGCGGCGAGGGGATGGAGGACGTGATCTTTGCGGGCACCACGCGCCGCAATGCCCGTGCCCATGCCGAGGTTTCGCTGAGCGTCGACAACCGCGACCGTCTGGCGCCCGCGGGCTTCAACGAGGACGACCAGTTCGACATCACCCGTCGCATCACCCGCGACGCGGGCAGCGCCTACAAGATCGCCGGCAAGGACGTGCGGGCGCGCGACGTGCAGATGCTGTTTGCGGATGCCTCGACCGGGGCGCACAGCCCGGCGCTGGTGCGGCAGGGCCAGATCAGCGAGCTGATCAGCGCCAAGCCCAAGTCGCGTCGCCGCATCCTGGAGGAGGCGGCGGGGATCTCGGGGCTTTACGCGCGCCGCCACGAGGCGGAGCTGAAGCTGAACGGGGCCGAAGGCAACCTGACGCGCGTCGACGACACGCTGGACCAGCTGTCGTCCCAGGCCGCGACACTGGCCCGGCAGGCGCGTGCGGCGGCGAAGTACCGCGAGATCGGCGCCGCGCTGCGGCTGGCCGAGGGGATGCTGCTGTATCGCCGCTGGTCGGATGCCGAGGCTGCGCGCCTTGCCGCGGCGCAGGCCCTGGCCGAGGCGGTGCGGGCCGCCGGTCAGGCGGGTGCCGCCGCCGATGCCGCCGTCCTGCGGCGGACCGAGACCGAGGCCGCCCTGCCGCCGCTGCGCGAAGAGGAGCAGATCGCCGCCGCCCTGGTCCAGCGGCTGGCCGTGGAGACCGAGGCTCTGGCCGAGGCCGGGCGGCGCGCGACCCAGGCCATCACCGCGCTGTCGGGGCGTCTGGCGCAGCTGGACCGCGACATCGATCGCGAGCAGGCGCTGAACCGCGATGCCGATGAGGTCGTGCGCCGCCTGACCTGGGAGGCCGAGCAGCTGCGCGCGGGCGGCGAGGGTCATGACGCGCGGCTGGAGATGGCCTCCGCCCAGGCCGAGGCCGCCGCCGAGACGCTGCACGAGGTCGAGGCCCGGCTGGCCGAGCTGACCGACGAATCCGCCCGCCTGGCCGCCCGCCATCAATCGGCCGAGCGTCTGGCCCATGACCTGCGCGCCATGTTCGACCGCGCCGACCGGGCCGCCGCCGAGGCCGCCGAGGCGCTGGCCGCCGCCGATGCCGCCGGAGAGGCCGCGGCCGCCGCGCTGG
>NZ_VDDC01000034.1:0-47386 GCF_006239215.1 Paracoccus haeundaensis | reverse complement strand
GGCCAGCATCGCGACCAGCGCGACCGCGGGCCACAGCGCGCGGCCGCCGCGCGCGGCAGGGGCCGACAGCGCGGCGCGACGGTCGGCGTCCAGCACCTTGCGCCCGATCTCGGCGCGCAGGCGCTGCGCGTCGTCGGGGCCGATCACGCCGCGGTCCAGGTCGCGTTCGACCTCGGCCAGCTGGTCGCGATAGACGCGCAGGTCGTAGGCCGCGGCAGGGGCGGCACCCCCGCGACCCCGCCGCAGGGGCGACAGGATGGCAAGGGCCGTGATGGCCGTCAGGGCGGCAGCCAGGATCCAGAACATGCGTCACCTCCGGTTGGCCCCGTTCCTAGCGCGGATGGCGGCGGACCGAAAGCGCGCTGCGACAGGGCTGTCCGAATGTCGCATGTCGCATTTCGCCGCGATCTGCCGCAAGCCGCCTTGAGGGTCGGGCCCGCCACAGCCATGGTGCAGGCAACCCGTTTCCTGAGAGGCACCATGCCCGAAGCCCCCCGCGCCCGACGCTATTCCGTCTTTGCCATCGCCCGCGAGGCGCTGCGTCAGCACAAGGGCTGGACGCGGGCCTGGGCCAGCCCGGAACCGAAATCGCGCTACAAGGTGATCGTGGTCGGTGCGGGCGGGCACGGGCTGGCGACGGCCTATTACCTGGGCAAGAACTTCGGCATCACCGACGTCGCGGTGATCGAGAAGGGCTGGCTGGGCGGCGGCAACACGGGTCGCAATACGACCATCATCCGGTCGAACTATCTGCAGGACCCGTCGGCGGCGATCTATGAAAAGTCGCGCAGCCTGTACGAGACCCTGTCCCAGGACCTGAACTACAACATCATGTTCAGCCCGCGCGGGCTGATCATGCTGGCCCAGACCGAGCACGAGATCCGCGGCTACAAGCGCACCGTCTATGCCAACAACCTGCAGGGCGTTCAGACCGAATGGCTGGACCCCCAGCAGCTGAAGGCCAAGGTGCCGATCATCAACCTGGACGGGCCGCGCTATCCGGTGCTGGGCGGCCTTTATCAGGCCCGCGGGGGCACGGCGCGCCATGACGCGGTGGCCTGGGGCTATGCGCGGGCCTGTTCCGACATGGGCATGCACATCATCCAGAACTGCGAGGTGACCGGGGTCGAGACCGAGGGCGGCCAGGTCCGCGCCGTCAACACCGCCAAGGGGCGCATCGGCTGCGACAAGCTGGCGATCGTGGTCGCGGGCCATTCCAGCCAGCTGGCGGCCATGGCCGGGTTCCGCCTGCCCATCGAAAGCGTCGCGCTGCAGGCGCTTGTCAGCGAACCGATCAAGCCCTGCATGGACGTGGTCGTGATGGCAAACACCGTCCACGGCTACATGTCGCAATCCGACAAGGGAGAGATGGTGATCGGCGGCGGCACCGACGGGTTCAACAACTTTACCCAGCGCGGCTCCTGGCAGCATGTCGAGGAGACCGTCCGCGCCCTGATCGAGACCTTCCCGATGATCAGCCGCCTGAAGATGCTGCGCCAATGGGGCGGCATCGTCGACATGACCGGCGACCGGTCCCCGATCCTGTCGTCGACCCCGGTGGGTGGCATCTTCGTGAACTGCGGGTGGGGCACCGGCGGGTTCAAGGCGATCCCCGGTTCCGGCTGGGCGATGGCCGAGCTGGTTGCCAAGGGAACGCCGGGTCCGCTGGCCGCCGATTTCGGGCTGAACCGCTTCCGCGAGGGCCGGTTCATCGACGAATCGGTCGCCGCCGGCGTCGCGCATTAGGCGAGGGCGCGCCGATGTTTTCCCGCGACGGAACCCCGGACGCCATCCGCGAATTGCCTTGCCATGACAGGTCCGACCGAAAGGGTTCATCATGGCTGACCGCAACAACAATGGCCTCTACTTCATCGTCGGCGGCATCGTCGTCGTCGTTGCACTGCTGTTCTTCTTCATGTCAGGCGAACCGACCGGCGTTGCCACGACCGACCCGGTCGAAGGCGACACGACCAACATCAGCGTCGACACGCCGGCGGCCGAACCTGCGGCCGACGCCCCTGCCGTCTCTGTCGAGACCGACAGCCCCGCGGCCGTCGACGCCCCTGCCGAACCGGCAACCCCGGCTCCGGCCAACTGATGCCCTGACGCGCGGGACGGCCCGGTCGTCCTGCGCGACCACGGGGGTCCGGGGGCGGTCAGCCCCCGGCCTGCGTCCGACGGTATGTCGGACAGACGGCACCGCCGGCTTGCGCCGCTGCGGTGCCTTTTCGCATCCGCAACTCTCGCACCCCAAGGAAGCCCGATGCTGATCCTGACCTGTCCCTATTGCGGTGTGAACGCCGAGGAAACCGAACTGCATCCGGGCGGAGAGGCGCACCTGGCCCGCATCGGCCCGAACGGCACCGACGAGGAGTTCGAAAGCTACCTGTTCGCGCGGAAGAACGCCAAGGGCGTGCATTTCGAACGCTGGCGCCACGCCTATGGCTGCGGCAAGTGGTTTTTGGCCGCGCGCTGCACCGCCACGCTGCAGGTGTTCGGCACCTACAAGGCGCAGACGCCCCATCCCCCTGCCCAGATCGTGGAGGCGATCCGCAAGGTCCGCCCCGACTGGACACCCGACTGGACCCCCGCCGAAGGCATCGCCGAATGACCCACACGCCCCCCTTCCGATTGCCCGCCGGTGGCCGCCGCATCGACCGTGCCTGGCAGGTGCCGTTCCGCTTTGACGGCCGCCACCTGCGCGGGCTGACGGGCGACACCATCGCCTCGGCGCTTCTGGCCAACGGCCAGATGCTGATGGGCCGGTCCTTCAAGTATCACCGCCCACGCGGTCCCCTGGCCTCGGGCGCCGAGGAGCCGAACGCGCTGCTGGGCCTGGGCCAGGGCGGCCGGTTCGAACCGAACCAGCGCGCCACCACCACGCCCCTGACCCACGGCATGGTCACGCGCAGCCAAAACTGCTGGCCCAGCCTGGATGCCGATGTGGGCGCGGTGAACAACTGGCTGTCGCCGGTCTTTCCCGCAGGCTTTTACTACAAGACGTTCATCCATCCGCGCCCCTTCTGGAAGCACCTGTTCGAACCGATCATCCGCCGCAGCGCGGGCCTGGGCCGGGCACCGACCGACCCCGATCCGGACCGCTATGAACAGGCCTACGGCTTTGCCGACACGGTCGTGGTCGGCGGCGGCATCGCGGGCCTGACCGCCGCCCGCGATGCGGCCAAGGCGGGCGGCACGGTCCTGGTCCTGGAACAGGGCGCCCATTGGGGCGGGCGCACGCCCACCGACCACGACGGCGGACAGGCCGCCATCGACGCGCTGCTGGCCGACCTGCGGGGCCGCGACACCGTCACGCTGCGCCGCAACACCATGGCCACCGGCCTTTACGACCACGGCTATCTGATCGCGCGGGAATCGCTGGCCGATCACGACCCGAACCAGGGCATCCCCCGCCAGCGCCTGTGGCGCATCCGGGCGGGCCGGGTGATCGCCGCGACCGGCGCGCTGGAGCGTCCCTTGTCCTTTGCCTGCAACGACGTGCCGGGCGTGATGCTGGCCAGCGCCGTCCGCGATTTCATCACCGATTACGCCGTGGCACCGGGGCGGCGCATCGTCGTGGTCACGAACAACGACGACGCCTATCGCACCGCCCTGACGGCCCATGCCGCGGGGCTGGAGGTGCCGGCCATCGTCGATGCCCGACCCACCGCCGACGGGGCGCTGCCCCAGGCCGCGCGGGCCGCGGGCATCACCGTCCTGACCGGCACGGCCGTCGCCAAGGTCAAGGGCGCCAAGCATGTCGAGGGGGTGGTGCTGTGCGACCACCAAGGCGACGGCGCGCCGCGCCAGACCGTCGATTGCGACGTGGTGGCCATGTCGGGCGGCTGGTCGCCGGTCGTGCACCTCTATTCGCATTGCGGCGGCAAGCTGACCTGGGACGAGGCGCAATCGATGTTCCGCCCCGACCCCGACCGCCCGCCCCTGGGTGCGGACGGGCAGGGCAACGTGACCGTCGCGGGGGCCGCCAATGGCGATCTGCACTGCGCCGGCGACTTGGAAAGCCCTGCGGGTGCGACCATGCCCGTCTGGGTCATGCCCGCCCGCGCGCCCTACAAGCTGCGCGCCAAGATGTGGCTGGATTTCCAGAACGACGTGAAGGTCACCGATGTCGAACTGGCCGCCCAGGAGGGCTATGCCAGCGTCGAGCACACCAAGCGCTATACCACGCTTGGCATGGCGACCGACCAGGGCAAGCTGTCCAACATCAACGGCTTGGCGGTGCTGTCCAACGCGCTGAACCAGCCCATCCAGGCGACCGGCACCACCACGTTCCGCCCGCCCTACACGCCGCTGACCCTGGCCACCATCGCGGCCGAGGCCAAGGACGAGGCGTTCCAGCCGCTGCGCAAGACGCCGATCCACGCCTGGCACGACCGCAACGGCGCCAGTTGGGAGCCGGTGGGCCACTGGCGCCGCCCCTATGCCTATCCCCGCGCGACCGAGGATCGCCACGCCGCCGTCAACCGCGAGATTCTGGCGGTGCGGGCGGGCGTCGGCACGCTGGACGCCTCGACCCTGGGCAAGATCATCGTCAAGGGGCCCGATGCCGGGCGGTTCCTGGACATGCTGTACACCAACATGATGTCCACCCTGCCGGTCGGCAAATGCCGCTATGGCCTGATGTGCAACGAGAACGGTTTCCTGATGGATGACGGCGTCGTGGCGCGCCTGTCCGACGACACCTGGCTGTGCCACACCACCACCGGCGGCGCGGACCGCATCCATGGGCACATGGAGGACTGGCTGCAATGCGAATGGTGGGACTGGAAGGTCTATACCGCCAACCTGACCGAACAGTTCGCACAGATCGCCGTGGCCGGACCCAAGGCCCGCGCCCTGCTGGAACGCCTGCCGGGCAGCATCGATCTGTCGGCCGAGGCGCTTCCCTTCATGCAATGGGCCGAAGGCGACATCGCCGGCATCCCCGCCCGCATCTTCCGCATCAGCTTCTCGGGCGAGCTCAGCTATGAGATCGCGGTGCCCGCCAATCGCGGGCTGGAGCTGTGGGAGCGTCTGCACGAGGTCGGCCGCGACCTGGGCATCACCCCCTACGGGACCGAGGCCATGCACGTGATGCGCGCCGAAAAGGGCTTCATCATGATCGGGGACGAGACCGACGGCACCATCATCCCCCAGGATCTGGGGCTGGACTGGGCGATATCCAAAAAGAAGGCCGACTATATCGGCAAGCGCGCCCAACGCCGCAGCCACATGACCGACGGCACCCGCTGGAAGCTGGTGGGGCTGGAGAGCCTGTCCGGCAAGGTCATACCCGACGGCGCCTATGCGGTGGCCGACGGCACGAACGGCAACGGCCAGCGCAAGACCCAGGGGCGCGTCACCTCCAGCTATCACTCGCCGACGCTGGACAAGCCCATCGCGATGGGCCTGGTCCGCCACGGTCCGGCCCGCATGGGGCAGGTCCTGGATTTCCCGATGCCGGACGGTGCGGTGATGCAGGCGCGGATCGTCGATCCGGTCTTCTACGACAAGGAAGGAAGCCGTCAGAATGGCTGAAGCGCTGGCTACCATCACCCCCGTCGCGGGCCTGGGCATGATCACCATCCGGGCCGATCTGGACCGCGCGGGCGACGCCCTGGCCGAGGCCGCGGGCCTGGCCATCCCCGACGCGACCGGCACCGTGACCGACGGCAGCCGCACCCTGGCGTGGATGTCGTCGGACGAGCTGTTGCTGATCCTGCCCGCATCGGACCTTTCCGCCGCGCTGTCGGACCTGACGCAGGCGCTGACGGGTGAACACGGGCTGGTGGCCGACATGTCGGATGCGCGTGCGGTCTTTGATGTGACGGGCCCCCATGCCGCAGACGTGATCGCGAAACTGGCCCCGGTCGATGCCGCGGCCCTGCCGTCGGGCGTCTTGCGCCGCACGCGCATGGCGCAGACCGCCGCGGCCTTCTGGCGGGTGGACGGCGGGTTCCGCGTGATCGGCTTTCGCTCGACGGCGGATTACCTGTCGCTGATCCTGACCAATGCGGCCACGCCGGGCAGCCAGCTGGCGCCGCGCTGACCGCCTTGGCGCAAGGGGGGATCGGAACCCCGGTCCACCCCTTGCGTTGGTCCCCCGAATGCGCGACCGTTCGCGCCGAGCCGAACCAACCCTTTCGAAAGGACCGCAAAATGGCCTTCACCCTTCCCGATCTTCCCTATTCGCACGATGCCCTGGAAGCCGGCGGCATGTCGCGCGAGACGCTGGAGTATCACCACGACAAGCACCACAACGCCTATGTCACCAAGCTGAACGAGCTGGTGGCCGGGACTGAGTGGGAAGGCAAGTCGCTGGAAGATATCGTCAAGGGCACCTACCAGAAGGGCGCCGTGGCGCAGAACGGCATCTTCAACAATGCCAGCCAGCATTGGAACCACGCCCAGTTCTGGGAGATGATGGGCCCGAACCCCGGCCCGATGCCCGCCAACCTGGAAGCCGCGATCAAGGACAGCTTCGGTTCGGTCGAGGAGTTCAAGAAGAAGTTCGCCGAGGCCGGCGTCGGCCAGTTCGGGTCGGGCTGGGTCTGGCTGGTCAAGAATGCCGACGGCAAGCTGGAGATCACCAAGACCGAGAACGGCGTCAACCCGCTGTGCACCGGTCAGACGGCGCTGCTGGGCTGCGACGTGTGGGAGCACAGCTACTACATCGACTTCCGCAACGCGCGCCCCAAGTACCTGGAGAACTTCCTGGACAAGCTGGTGAACTGGGAGAACGTCGCCTCGCGCATGTGAGGTCGGACGCATCGATCGAAAGGCCCGCCCCTTGTGGCGGGCCTTTTGCGTAGCGCCCGCGCCGGCATTGGCATTTCCGTCCATCGCGGTATAAGACCACGGGAACACAGGACAGATCGGCAGGGCGGGCATGGCCAACCAGAGCGACACCTTCATCGACGAAGTCACCGAAGAGCTGCGGCGCGACCGCCTGTACAGGGCGATGCGCCGTTACGGCTGGATCGTGGTCCTGGTGATCGTGGCGGTGGTCGGATTCACCGCCTGGCGCGAATACAGCGCCGCCCAGGACCGCGCCGCCGCGCAGGCCTGGGGCGATGCAATCCTGGCGGCCGAGGCCGAGAACGACCCCGCCGCCGTTCTGGCCGTCGATCCGCGCGGCTCGGCCGGGCGGCAGGCGCTGACCGGGCTGCTGGCCGCGGGCGCGCAGACCGATCCCGATGCCCGCGCACAGGCGCTGCAGGGCGTGGCCGATGCCCAGCCCGACAGCGTTCTGGGAGAGCTGGCGCAACTGAAGCTGGTGATGGCGCAGGGCGCGCAGATGGATGCGGCCGAACGCGATGCCATCCTGACCCGCCTGTCGCGCGCCGGTGCACCGTTCGAGCTGCTGGCGCTGGAACAGAAGGCCGTGGCCCTGATCGGTGCCGGGCGCCCCGAGGATGCGATCACCCTGATCCGTCAGATCCAGGACAAGGACGGCCTGACCGAGGCCTTGCGTCGTCGCCTGTCCGAGATGATGATCGCCTTGGGCGAGACGCCCGAACCGACCGAATAACGGACTGAGAGACAGGGATGACCGCCATGCTGCGACTGACCTTGGCGATGGCCGCCGGACTGGGACTTGCCGGCTGCGGCGACCGCGAAATCATCCTGCCCGGAGAGCGCCTGGACCCCCTGGCCGTCATCTCGGCCGACGGTCCCGCGGTCGAGGGTGCGGCGGGGATCACCGGCACCGCGCTGTCCCTGTCCGCCCCGGTCACCAACGGCGAATGGACCCATCGCGGCGGCAACGCCGCCCATGCGCCGGGCCATCTGGCCCTGGGCGCGGGCGGCACGGCCCTGTGGTCCGCGTCCATCGGCCAGGGCGAAACCCGTCGTCACCGCATCACCGCCGACCCCGTCGTGGCGGCGGGCCGGGTCTTCACCCTGGACAGCCGCGCCCGCGTCACCGCGACCGCGCTGAACGGCGGGCGCGCCTGGTCCACCGACGTGACGCCTGCGCTGGAGAATGTCGACAGCGCCTCGGGCGGCGGTCTGGCCTATGAGGGCGGGCGCGTCTTCGTCACCACCGGTTTCGGCGAACTGGTCGCGCTGGACGCGGCCAGCGGCGCCGTGCTGTGGCGCCAGCGGGTCGAGGCCTCGATCGGCGGCGGCCCGGCCGTGCAGGACGGCGTGGTCTATGTCGCGGCCCGGAACGCCGTGGGCTGGGCCGTGCGCGCCAGCGACGGGCGCGTGCTGTGGCAGGCGGCAGGCACGCCGTCGGGGTCCGGCGTCATGGGCGTGTCGGTCCCGGCCGTACAGGGCGACACGGTGGTGTTCCCGTTCTCGTCGGGGCAGATCGTGGCGGTGGACCGTCAGTCGGGCCTGACCAACTGGACGTCGCAGATCGCGGGCACCCGTCCCGGACGCGCCATCGCGGTGGTCCGTGACGTGACCGGCGATCCGGTGATCGCGGGCGGGCGCGTCTATTCGGGCACTTCCTCGGGGCGCATCAGCGCGGTCGAGCTGTCAACCGGCCTGAACGACTGGACCGCGGACGAGGGCGCCAACAGCCCGGTCGTCGTCGCGGGCGGGTCGGTCTTTGCCGTGAACGACCAGGCCCAGCTGGTCCGGCTGGATGCGGCGACGGGCGGCGTCGTCTGGCGCCAGCCCCTGCCGTATTACACCACGCAGCGCGTGCGGCGTCAGGATGCGGTCCACGCGCATTACGGTCCCGTGCTGGCCGGGGGGCGGTTGCATATCGCCTCCAGCGATGGCATGTTGCGCAGCTTCGATCCCGCCTCCGGCGCGCTGGTCGGTCAGGTGGCGATCCCCGGTGGGGCGGCATCGGCCCCGGTGGTCGCCGGTCAAACCCTTTACGTCGTTGCGCGCAACGGCCAGTTGCATGCGTTCAGATGACATTCACCCTTGCGATCGTCGGGCGGCCCAATGTGGGCAAGTCCACCCTGTTCAACCGTCTGGTTGGCAAGAAACTTGCACTGGTCGATGACCAGCCCGGCGTGACCCGCGACATCCGCGAGGGCGCGGGCCGCCTTGGCGACCTGCGCTTTGTCGTGATCGACAGCGCGGGCTTGGAGATGGCCGAGGATGACAGCCTTCAGGGGCGCATGCGCCGCCTGACCGAACGCGCCGTTGACGAGGCCGACATCTGCCTGTTCGTCGTCGATGCTCGTATCGGCATCACCGCGGCCGACGAGTATTTCGCCGAGATCCTGCGCCGCCGCGCCAAGCATGTCATTGTCGCCGCCAACAAGTCCGAGGGCCGTGCCGGAGAGGCGGGGGCCATGGAGGCCTATGCCCTTGGCCTGGGCGAGCCCCTGCGCATCTCGGCTGAGCATGGCGAGGGGATGGACGACCTTTACGGCGTGCTGATGCCCCTGGCCGACCGGATCGAGGCCGAGCGTCCCGCCCCGATCGAGGCCGTGACTGACCTGGACCTGTCCGAGGAGGACGCCGAATCGGGCGAGGGTTCCGAGGACTGGCGCCCATCCGAGGCCCGTCCCCTGCAGATCGCCGTGATCGGCCGCCCCAATGCGGGCAAGTCGACGCTGATCAACAAGATCCTGGGGCAGGACCGCCTGCTGACCGGTCCCGAGGCCGGGATCACCCGCGATTCGATCAGCGTGACCACGAACTTCATGGGCACGCCCATGCGCATCTTCGACACGGCCGGCATGCGCAAGCGCGCCCGCGTGACCGAGAAGCTGGAGAAGCTGTCGGTGGCCGACGGCCTGCGGGCCGTGCGTTTCGCCGAGGTCGTCGTCGTCCTGCTGGACGTCGAGATCCCCTTCGAGACCCAGGATCTGCGCATCGCCGATTTCGCCGAGACCGAGGGTCGCGCCGTCGTCATTGCCGTCAACAAGTGGGACACCGAGGACGACAAGTCCCACAAGCTGAACGAGATGCGCGCCAGTTTCGAAAAGCTGCTGCCGCAGCTGCGCGGCGCGCCGCTGATCACCGTGTCGGCCAAGACCGGCAAGGGGCTGGACCGCCTGCACAACGCTGTCATCAAGGCGCACGAGGTCTGGAACCGCCGCGTGCCGACCGCCCGCCTGAACCAGTGGCTGGGCGCGATGACCGAAAGCCATCCGCCCCCGGCCCCCGGCGGTCGCCGCATCCGCCTGCGCTACATGACGCAGGTCAAGACGCGTCCGCCCGCGTTCATCGTGAAATCGACCCATACCGACCAGATCCCCACCAGCTATCAGCGGTATCTGATCAACGGACTGCGGACCGATTTCGACATGCCCGGCACGCCGATCCGCCTGTTCTTCCGCGATCAGGGCGGCGAGAACCCCTACAAGGCCAAGGCCACCAAGATCGTGCAGTCTGGCGCGCTGTCCAAGCATAAGCATCGCCAGAAACCCAAGGGCAGCTGACCCGGCTCAGCTGGCCGCGCGGATCAGCACCGTGGCCATCGCGCTGATCCCGATGATCGCGGCCAGCGCGATCATCGGATCGCTGCCCATGGTCGAGATGGCCAGCCCGCAGAATGCCCAGATCAGCGCCACGGAATAGCCCACGCTTGGGCCGATCCACATCTGCGCGGCCATGCCGAGGGCCGCGGCGGGCAGGATCGCCACCGCCGACACGACCTGCGCGGACAGACCGAACTGCACGGCGGTCAGCTCCGCCAGCGCGGCCGAGGCCAGGGCGGTGGCCCATCCGGCCAGAAACCCGATCGCGGGGCGGTGCCGACCTGCCGCGCGCCGGGCACCCACCGTGGCGGCGATGGCCCCGGCGACAGAGGCCAGGGTCAGCACGCCCGGATTGTCGATCAGCAGCGGCCAGACCGATGCCAGGACCAGCGCCCCCAGCAGCATCGGCCACACGCGCGGTCGGCCCGCGCGGATCGGCTCGTCATCAGACGGGTCGATCCACTGCCCGACCGCATCCAGCATCACCATCATCCAGACGGCGATCAGCAGCATCCACATCAACAGGTTGTCGGGGTTCAGGTACAGGTGGGGAATGGCGATGCTGGTCGGCGCGACGGGCGGCAGCAGCGGCGCCGCCAGACGCGCCGCGTCCGTGATGATGCGCGCATCGGGCTGCATCGCAAAAATCACGCCGCAGATCACGAAGATCGCGGCGACCACCAGATGCAAGACTGAACCGATCCGTGTCATGCAGGCCAACGCGCGCCGGCCTGCGGCAGTTTCGCGCCGTCCGCAATCGGGGTGTCAGGCCAGCGATCCCTGGGCAGTCAGCGTGGTCGCGCCCTTCAGATAGGGGTGCAGGACCGCGGGCAGGCGGACCGATCCGTCGGCCTGCTGGCCGTTTTCCAGCACCGCGATCAGCGCGCGTCCGACGGCCAGGCCGGACCCGTTCAGGGTGTGCACGAATTCCGGCTTGCCCCCGCCCGCCGGGCGATAGCGCGCGTTCATCCGCCGTCCCTGATAGTCGCCGCAATAGCTGACGCTGCTGATCTCGCGATAGCGGTCCTGGCCCGGCAGCCAGACCTCCAGGTCGTGGGTGATGCGTGCGCCCGCGCCCATGTCGCCGGTGCACAGGATCATCGTGCGATAGGGCAGCTCCAGCGCCTCCAGCACGGCCTCGGCGCAGCGGGTCATGCGGTCATGTTCGGCCAGACCGGAATCGGCGTCGGTGATCGACACCATCTCGACCTTCTCGAACTGGTGCTGGCGCAGCATGCCGGTGGTGTCGCGGCCCGCACTGCCTGCCTCGGATCGGAAGCACTGGCTGTGGGCGACCATGCGGCGGGGCAGGGCGGCCTGGTCCAGCAGGTCGCCGTTCACGGTGTTCGTCAGCGTCACCTCGGATGTGGGGATCAGCCAGTACCCTTCGCGGGTCAGATAGCTGTCCTCTCCGAACTTGGGCAGCTGGCCGGTGCCCAGCATCATCTGTTCCAGCACCAGGACCGGGGTCCAGGTCTCCTCCAGCCCGTGCTGGTCGACATGCAGGTCGACCATGAACTGCGCCAGCGCGCGATGGATGCGCGCGACCGCCCCCTTCAGCACGACGAAGCGGCTGCCGGACAGCTTGGCGCCGGTCTGAAAATCCATGCCCGGCACGACGCCCGGGATCTGGAAATGCTCGACCGGGGCGAAGTCCAGGGCCGCAGGCGTGCCCCACCGACGCAGCTCGACATTGTCGTCCTCGTCCCGGCCCTCGGGGACACGGTCCAGCGGCAGGTTCGGGATGCCCAGCAGCAGATCGCGCAGCTGCGTGTCCAGATCGGCGGCCTCTGCCTGCATGCGGGCGATGTCGGCCTTGGTCGTGGCGACCAGCGCGCGCAGACGCTCGAACTCGGCGTCGTCGCCCCGCGCCTTGGCGGCGCCCACGTCCTTGCTGGCCTTGTTCTGGTCAGCCTGCGCGGTCTCGGCGGCGGCGATGTGACCGCGGCGGGCCTCGTCCAGCGACAGGATCTGCGCGGTCAGGCCGGTCAGCCCGCGGCGGTTCAGCGCCGCCTCGAAGGCATCGGGATTGTCACGGATCGCACGGATGTCATGCATGGCGGCACCTTCGCAAATTGTCTGGGTGCCTGACTAGCGCATGCCGACCGCGACAGAAAGCCCGGCCCGCCGCCACCGCGGGAATATCACGCGCCCAGTGTCAGTCCCGCACCGCGCATCATCTCCTCCAGCACGGGATAGAAATAGCGCTGGCCGACATAACCCTCGATCCGGCCCGCCTCGGATCCGTCCGACAGCAGCACGAAGGTGGGCGTGATCCAGGGTCGCCGCGCCAGTGCCAGCCCATCGGGATAGGGGCCATCCACGTCGACATGCAGGATCGGCGCGGCCCGCCCCGCGGCCGAGGTCGCATAGCCCGGCCCAATCTGCGCGTGCCAGGCGCGGCAATGGTGGCAGGCGGGCGATTCGACCATCATCAGCCGCCAGCCCGACGGCGGCGCAGCCCGCACCCCCAGGGGCAGCATCACGGCCGCGGCGCCCATCAGGACGGTGCGGCGGGACAGGATGGGCATGACGGGACCTCCACGCGGGATGGCGCCAGATTAAGCCCTGCCAGCCCATGGCACAAGGTCGACGGGGTTGCCCCCCGGCGGTGGCTGGTCCAGTGTCTCGCGCAAAGCGGGACAAGGCGGCGATGACGACGGACGATCTTCTGACACCCTTGCTGCGGGGCGATCGGCGGGCGCTGTCGCGCGCGATCACGCTGGTGGAATCGACCCGCCCCGACCACCGCGACCGCGCAGGCCGCCTGATCGCGGCGCTGCCCGACAGCACGGCCTTGCGGATCGGGCTGTCGGGCACGCCGGGGGTGGGCAAGTCGACCTTCATCGAGGCGTTCGGCACGATGCTGACCGAACAGGGGCTGCGCGTCGCGGTGCTGGCGGTCGATCCGTCCTCGACCCGGTCGGGCGGTTCGATCCTGGGGGACAAGACGCGGATGGAGCTTCTGTCGCGCAACCCGCGCGCCTATGTCCGGCCCAGCCCGTCCAGCGCCCATCTGGGCGGCGTCGCCCGCCGCACGCGCGAGGCGATCCGCCTGTGCGAGGCCGCGGGCCACGACGTCGTCCTGATCGAGACGGTGGGCGTCGGCCAGTCCGAAACCCTGGTCGCACAGATGTCGGACCTGTTCATCCTACTGCTGGCGCCTGCGGGCGGCGATGAATTGCAGGGGGTCAAGCGCGGCATCATGGAGATGGCCGACCTGATTCTGGTGAACAAGGCCGATGGCGACCTGCTGTCGCCCGCGCGCCGGACGGTGGCCGATTACACGGGCGCGCTGCGCCTGCTGCGCAAGCGTCCGCAGGACCCCGACGGCTTTCCAAAGGCCATGCCGGTCAGCGCGACCACCGGCGCGGGCCTGCCCGAGGCCTGGTCCTGCATGCGCCATCTGGCCGACTGGCGCCGCGAGGCCGGTCATTTCGACCGCATCCGGGCTGAACAGGCGCGCGACTGGTTCATGGCCGAACTGCAGGGCGGGCTTCTGGCGCAGCTGGACGCCCCGGACGCCCGCGCGCGCATCAGTGATCTGGGCGCCCGTGTCACCCAAGGCGCGCTGCCCCCGGTCGAGGCCGCGCGCCAGATGCTGGACTGGTTGCGGCAGCCGCGATGAAATGCCCGAAAACGCGCCCCGCCCTGTCCGCGAATCGGCTAGATCGGTCCGCACAGGAGGGGGCGATGCCGGACCATGACGATCTGTATGCCGCGCTGCTGGCGCGCGATCCGGGATATGACGGGCGGGCGCTGGTCGGCGTCACCTCGACCGGGATATTTTGCCGGCTGAGCTGCCCGGCGCGCAAGCCGCGGCGCGACAACTGCCGCTGGTTCGCGGATGCCGCCGCCGCGCGGGCCGCGGGGTTCCGCCCCTGCCTGCGCTGCCGTCCCGAGGGGCAGGTGCCGCCGCTGGTCGCCACGTTGGGCGCGGCGCTGGCCGCCGACCCCGCCCGCCGCTGGTCCGAGGCGGATCTGACCGCCCTGGGGCATGACCCCTCGACCGTGCGGCGGCTGTTCCGCCAGCATCTGGGCACCAGCTTTCTGCAGCTGGCGCGCGCGGCACGGCTGCGCGCGGGCCTGACCACATTGACGCAAGGAGGCAGGATGATCGACGCACAGCTGGACGCGAGGTTCGATTCGGCATCGGGGTTCCGGCAGGCCTTTGCACGCCTGTTCGGGCATGCGCCGCACCAGATGCGGGGGGCCGCGGACCTGCGCGCGGACTGGATCGATACGCCCCTGGGCGGGATGATCGCCATCGCCGATGACGACGCCCTGCACCTGCTGGAATTCACCGACCGCAAGGCGCTGCCCCAGGGGCTGCGGCGGCTGTCGGTGATGGCGGGGGGGCGGATCGGGCTGGGCCGCACCGCGGTGACCGACCGGGCCGAGGCCGCCCTGGCCCGGTTCTTCGCGGGCAGCGACGGGCGGCTGGACCTGCCGGTGCGCCTGCGCGGCACGCCGTTCCAGACCCGCGTCTGGCAGGAACTGCAGGCGATTCCCGCGGGCCGGACACGCAGCTATGCCCAGCTTGCGGCAGCCATCGGCCATCCCACCGCCGTCCGCGCGGTCGCGGCGGCCAATGGGGCGAACCGGCTAGCGCTGGTCGTACCTTGTCACCGGGTCATCGGCACCGATGGCAGCATGACCGGATATGCGGGCGGCCTGTGGCGCAAGGAGCGCCTGATCGCGCTGGAGCGCGGCTATGGAATCACCTGACAAGGCTTGACGACGCGCCCCTCATGCGGTAGCCACCCGCGAACGGAATTCCGGGCGCTGCCTCGCGGCGCCTTTTCACATTGGGACGGACCCCCCGCCCGCACAGCTGAGACGAAGGAACACACCATGTCGCGCGTCTGCGAACTGACCGGCAAAGGCCCGATGAGCGGTAACAATGTCAGCCATGCCAACAACAAGACCCGTCGCCGGTTCCTGCCGAACCTGAACGAGGTCACGCTGCTGTCCGAAAAGCTGGGCCGTGGCTACTCGCTGCGCATCTCGGCCGCGGCGCTGCGTTCGGTCGATCACCGTGGCGGCCTGGACGCCTTCCTGGCCAAAGCCAAGGACACCGAGCTGTCGGACCGCGCCCAGAAGATCAAGCGCGACCTGGTCAAGGCCGAATCGGCTGCCGCGACCGCCTGATCCGATGATCGTCGGATGATGCATGGCCCTGCCGTTCCGGCGGGGCTTTTGCATGTCCGGAACCCCGGCCCGTGCGGTGCGGCCTGTGCCCGCCCCGGCCCCATCCAAGGACCTTGCCGAATGAAACTGTCGATCCTGGCCGCCGTCGCGATGCTGACCCCGGTGGCCGCCCTTGCCCATGACGGCATGCACGCCAACGACGCCTATGCGCGCAGCACCAACCCCAAGGTGGGCGCGGTCTTCATGCAGCTGGAAAACCACCGTCAGGTCGCCTGCACCCTGCAGGGCGTGTCGTCCGACGCGGCCGAGCGGGTCGAGCTGCACACCCATGTCGAGGAAGGCGGCGTCATGAAGATGACCCGGATCGAGGACGGGATCGCCGTCGCCGCCGGTCAGACCCACGCCCTGAACCGCGGCGGCGACCACATCATGATGCTGGGCTTGGCCGAACCGCTGGCCGATGGCGACACGCTGACCCTGTCGATGGATTTTGGCGATTGCGGCACCGAGGAGGTGCAGGTCGTCGTCGACAACCAGCGCGAGGATGCCGCCCCCGCCGATCACGACCACGGCGACCATCAGGGCCACTGAGGGCCCTCAGGCCGCCCGTTCGACCAGCTGGGCGGCCACCGGACCCAGGTGCCGAACGATCAGCGCCACCCCCTGCGCCGACGGGTGAACCCCGTCCCGCAGCAGCAGGGGCGCCCGGTCGGTCGCGGGCACCTGTGCCAGCGGCGCATACAGATCCTGCAGCAGCAGGGCGCCGTGGCGTTCTGCCAAACGCGGCCAGATCCCGCTCCAGGCACGGCGCCAGTCAGGCTGGCCCGCCGGGGCGTGGATGCCGACCAGCAGCAGGGGCCGCCTGCCGCTGCCCGCGGTCTGCAGGATCGCGTCCAGGTTCGCCTCGGCATCGGCGGGCTGCCAGCGGCGCAGCATGTCGTTGCCGCCCAGCTCGACCATGACGGCATCGGGGCGGTGGCGGCGCATCGACAGCTCGATCCGCACGCGGCCGCCATAGGTCGTGTCCCCCGACAGCCCCGCATCGATCAGGTCCGCCGGGCGCCCCGCATCGGCCAGCCAGGCCGACAGCTGCGGGACCAGCCCCTCGGTCGGGCCCAGGCCGAAACCGGCGGTCAGGCTGTCGCCAAAGCACAGGATGCGCGGCAGCGCCTGTGCCTGGGCGGGGCGGACCAGTGTGGCGGCGGCGGCGGTGGTCAGCAGGTGGCGGCGGGTCAAGGTCATGCGGCAGTCCTCAGGCGCAGGGCATTGGTCACCACGAAGACCGAGGACAGCGCCATCGCGCCCGCCCCCAGCATGGGCGACAGTTGCGGCCCACCAAAGGGCACCAGCGCGCCCATGGCAACCGGGATCAGCGCGGCATTGTAGGCGAATGCCCAGAACAGGTTCTGGCGGATGTTGCGCATCACGGCGCGCGACAGACGGATCGCGCGGGCGACGCCCTGCGGATCGCCCGCCATCAGGACCGCATCGGCGGCCTCGATGGCGATGTCGGTCCCGGTGCCGATGGCGATGCCCGTGTCGGCGGCGGCCAGCGCCGGCGCATCGTTGATGCCGTCGCCCACGAAGACGCTGCCCGGCCCCATCGCGCGGATCGCGGTCAGCTTGTCATCGGGGGTCAGCCCGCCCTGCGCCCCGTCGATGCCAAGCCGCGCGCCCATGGCCTGCGCGGTGGCGGGCAGGTCGCCCGACAGCATCTGGGTCCGCAGGCCCATGTTGCGCAGGGCGGCGATGGCCGCGGCGGATTCGGGGCGCTCGGGATCGGCCAGCGCGAATGTCGCCACGTGGCGGCCGTCGGCGGCCAGATGCACCGGGGTCGCGCCATCGGTCGATGCGGCATCGGCATGGCGGATCAGGGCTGCGTCCGGCACGATGCCCGCCGCCTGCAGCGCTGCGGCATTGCCGATCAGCAGCGACCGCCCCTCGACCATCGCGGTCAGGCCGCGTCCGGGCAGAGCGGTCACCGATTGCGCCGGGGACAGCGTCATGCCGCCTGCCTTGGCCAGGATCGCGCGGCCCAGGGGGTGTTCGGATCGGGCCTCGGCCGCGGCGGTCAGGCGCAGGGCGGCGTCGCGGTCGATGCCGTGGGTCCAGATCTGCGTCACGCGGGGGCGGCCTTGCGTCAGCGTCCCGGTCTTGTCAAAGGCCACCACCCGCGCGCCCGCCAGTTTCTGCAGGGCATCGCCCTGGCGGAACAGGATGCCAAGCCGCGCGCCGCGCCCGCTGCCCACCATGATCGACATCGGCACCGCCAGGCCCATCGCGCAGGGGCAGGCGATGATCAGCACCGACACCGCCGCCACCACCGCATGCGCAAGGTCGGGGCCAAAGGTCAGCCACAGCGCAAAGGCCAGCACCGCCAGGCCCATCACCACCGGAACGAAGATCCGCGTGACCCGGTCGACCAGCGCCTGCACCGGCAGGCGGGCGGCCTGCGCTTCTTCGACCAGGGCCACGATCCGCGACAGCACGGTGTCCGGCCCCGTGGCCGTGACGCGATAGGTCAACGCGGCTGCGCCGTTGACCGTGCCGCCGGTCACCGTGTCGCCGGGCGCGCGCAGCACCGGGACGGGTTCACCCGTCAGCATGGATTCGTCGACATGGCCTTCGCCTTCGGTCAGCACGCCGTCCAGCGCGATGCGTTCGCCGGGCGCCAGCTGCACCAGATCGCCCGGCTGCAGGTCGGCCACCGCGACACGCACCGGATGCCCGTCGCGCAGGGCGGTCGCGTGATCGGGCGTCAGGGCCAGCAGCGCGCGGATCGCGGCGCCGGCCTGGCCCTTGGCGCGCGCCTCCAGCCAGCGGCCGGTCAGGATCAGTGTGACGATCACCGCCGCGGCCTCGAACCACACCTGGCGCGAGGCGGCGGGGACCAGGCCGGGGGCCAGGGTCACGACGGCGGAAAAGGCAAAGGCCGTGCCCGCGCCAAGCGCCACGAGGCTGTTCATCTCGGGGGCGCCGCGGCGCAGGGCGGCAAGCCCCGTGCCGAAGAACCGCCGCCCCGGTCCGGCCAGCACCGCCAGCGTCAGGATCATCTGCACGACCCACAACGCGCGCATGGGAACCAGCGTATGCAGCCAGTGGTGGAAGGCCGGGACCAGATGGCCACCCATCTCGACCACCGCGACGGGCAGGGTCAGGGCGGCGGCGGTCAGGGCCGCACGGCGCAGGGCAGGGGCCTCGTCCGGGGGTGGGGGGGCGCGGTCGGCGATGACGGTCGCGGGATAGCCCAGATCCGTCACGATTTGCGCCAAGGCCTGCGGGGTCAGGGCGGGATCGTGGCTGACCTGGGCGCGGTGTGTGGCCAGGTTCACCTGCGCATCCGCCACATCGGGGCGGGCCGACAGCACGCGGCCCACGCGTCCCGAACAGGCCGCGCAGCTCATGCCCCGGATGGCCAGGCGGGTGACGGGCAGGCCATCGGCGGGGATCGGGGCTGCGGCTTGGGTCATGGGTGACAGATGTGGCGCGGGGGACGCGCGGTCAAGGCCGCGAGGCGGCCGAACGCCCTCGTGAGTTGCGGGCCGGGGGCGTTTCGCTGTATCCGGAGGAAAAGCAAACCGATTGGAACTGCGCCATGAACCGTCGTCAGATGATCTCTCTGGCCGCCCTGCTGGTGGCCGCACCCGCCCTGGCCCCGACGCTGGCCGGCGCCCAGGAGGCGGCGGTCGATCCCTATGCCCCCATCGAGGTCGAGATCCGGGACGATTTCGAGACCGGCAGCATCGTCGTCGTCAGCCGCGATTTCTTCCTGTATCACGTCGTGGCACCGGGCAAGGCGGTCCGCTACGGCGTCGCCGTCGGCACGGCCGAACTGGTCTGGAAGGGCAAGGCCACGATCGGCCGCAAGGTCGAATGGCCCAGTTGGCGCCCGACCGACGACATGATCGAACGCAACCCCGGCGCCTATGCCAAATACGCCGACGGCATGCCCGGCGGTCCGCAGAACCCCCTGGGGGCGCGGGCGCTGTACCTGTATGACGACCGGGGCAACGACACCGCCATCCGCATCCACGGCACGACCGATCCCGGATCGATCGGGCGGGCGGTCTCCAACGGCTGCCTGCGCATGCGCAATGAGGCCGTGATGAGCCTGTTCGACCAGGTGCCCATCGGCACGCCCGTCTACGTCTTCTGATCTTGGATCTGACGCTTGCCAGCGCGGCGGACCCGGTTCTGGCCGGGTTCGACGACATCATCGATGTCCGCGCCCCGGCGGAATACGCCGAGGATCACCTGCCCGGAGCGATCAACCTGCCGGTCCTGTCGGATGCGGAACGTGCCCGCGTGGGCACGATCTACAAGCATGTGTCACCCTTTGACGCCCGCAAGCTGGGCGCGGCGCTGGTCGCGGCCAATGCGGCGCGGCACCTGCAGGGGCCGCTGGCCGATCGGGGCGGCGCGTGGCAGCCGCTGGTCTATTGCTGGCGCGGTGGGCAGCGCTCTGGCAGCTTCGGCACGATCCTGAGCCAGATCGGCTGGCGCGTGGCGCGGGTTCAGGGCGGCTACAAGGCATGGCGGTCGCTGGTCGTGGACCGGGTGCAGAACGGTCCGATCGCGGCCCCCGTGATCGTGCTGGACGGCAACACGGGCAGCGCCAAGACCGCGATCCTGCAGCGGCTGGCGCAGCGCGGCCATCAGGTGATCGACCTGGAGGGGCTGGCCAACCATCGCGGCAGCCTGTTCGGCGGCCACCCCGAGGGCCAGCCCAGCCAGAAGATGTTCGAAGGACGCCTGGCCGTCGCGCTGGAGTGTCTGGACCCCGCCCGCCCCCTGCTGGTCGAGGCCGAGAGTAGCCGCATCGGCCAAATCACCGTCCCCAAGGCGATGTGGCAGGCGATCTGCGCCGCGCCCCGCCTGCAGATGCAGGTGCCGGTCGCCGCGCGCGCGGCGTTCACCGCCGCGACCTATCGCGACATGGTCGACGATCCCGCGCGCGTCGCCGCGATTTTGGACCTGATGGCCCCCCTGCACCCCGCCGAGCGTGTCGAGCGCTGGCGGCAGGCGCTGGCGCAGGGCCGGTGGCAGCATCTGTCCGAGGGGTTGCTGCGCGATCATTACGACCCGCGCTATGACAAGCACCGGTCGCGTCATGACGACGGGCGCGGACAGATCGTCGCACTGGACGACCTGTCCGACCTGGACGCCGCCACCGGCTTGGTCGAGGCGGGGCTGGCCCGGATGACCGCGGGCGGTTCGTCGCGGACGGCGGATGCAGGCCCCGCGCGCAGGGCGGTCGCCGATTTGTGATCGGGCAGGGGGGCGGGCTGGCCTAGTCTGACCGCGACCCCATGTCAGGAGAGCGCGATGACCCGGATGAGTGCCAAGGATTTCCCGCAGGAACTGCTGGAGCTGTACGATTTCTATGCCCACGGCCGCATCACCAAGCGGCAGTTCCTGGACCGGGCTGGCAAGTTCGCGGTCGGCGGCGTCACGGCGCTGGCGCTGTTGAACATGCTGCGGCCGAACTATGCGCTGGCCCAGCAGGTCAGCTTTACCGATCCCGATATCCTTCCCGAATACGTGACCTATCCGTCGCCCGAGGGGCATGGCGAGGTTCGTGCCTATCAGGTGGCCCCGGCGGGCGAGGGGCCCTGGCCCGCGGTCCTGGTGATCCACGAGAACCGCGGCCTGAACCCCTATATCGAGGATGTCGCGCGGCGCCTGGCCAAGGCGGGCTATCTGGCGCTGGCGCCGGACGGGCTGACCTCCAAGGGCGGCTATCCCGGCAATGACGAGGAGGGGCGCGCCCTGCAGGCCGAGGTCGATCCGACCCTGCTGATGAACGATTTCTTTGCGGGGGCCGAACATCTGATGGCGCATGAGCAGTCGACGGGCAAGGTCGGCGCGGTGGGCTTCTGTTATGGCGGGGGCGTATGCAACGCGCTGGCGGTGGCCTATCCGGAACTGGGCGCGTCGGTGCCGTTCTATGGCCGGCAGGCCCCCGTGGCGGACGTTCCCAAGATCGAGGTGCCGCTGCTGTTCCAGTTCGCCGAGATCGACGAGAACGTCAACGCCACCTGGCCCGCCTACGAGGCCGCGCTGAAGGAGGCCGGCAAAACCTACGAGGCGCATGTCTATCCGGGCACCAACCACGGCTTTCACAACGATTCCACGCCGCGATACGACCCCGAGGCCGCGGAACTGGCGTGGCAGCGGACGCTGGACTGGTTCGCCCGCTACCTGGCCTGATCCTTCAGGAAACGGCGCAGCACGGTTTCCAGCTTGGCCGCGCCCAGAGGGGCCATTGCCTTGGTGTGGTCGTGGCTGATCGATTCGTCCGACAGCCCCGCCCCCATGTTGGTGACGACCGAGATTGCCGCCGCCCTGAGGCCCAGGAACCGTGCCAGGATGATCTCGGGCACCGTCGACATGCCCACCGCATCTGCGCCAAGCGTGCGCGCGGCACGGATCTCGGCCGGGGTCTCGAAGCTGGGCCCCGAGAACCAGCAGTAGACGCCCTGGGGCATCTCGACCCCCTCGGCCTCGGCCGCGGCCAGCAGGGCCGCGCGCATCGTAGCGTCATGCGCGTCGGTCATGGGCACGAAGCGCGCGTCGGTCGCCTCTCCGATCAGGGGGTTGGTGCCGGCAAACGCGATGTGGTCGTTCAGCAGCATCAGCCCGCCGGTCGGGATGTCGGGGCGCAGCGACCCGGCGGCGTTGGTCAGGATCAGCTTGTCGCATCCCAAGGCCGCCAGCACCTCCAGCGGCAGACGCATCGCGTCCGCCCGCCCGGATTCATAGTAATGCGACCGCCCCCCGAAGACCGCGACCCGCACCCCCTCCAGCTGGCCGATGACCAGTTGGGGCACATGGCCCGACACGCCCGCATGGGGAAAGCCCGGCAGATCGTCATAGGGGATCGCCACGCCGTCGACGCATGCCGACAGGTGGCCCAGCCCGGACCCCAGGATCAGCCCGTATTCGGGCGCCTCCTGACCCGCGCGGTCGCGGATCAGGGCGGCAAGCTCAGCGCTCCTTGACATAGGGCTCTCCTCCGGCGCGGGGCGGGATGGCGCGGCCGACGAAGCCGGCCAGGATCACCACCGTCAGGATATAGGGCAGCGCGTTCATGAACATGGACGGCACCGTGATGATCCCCAGGTCCAGGTTGGGATAGAGGTTGGCGATCGCCTCCAGCAGGCCGAACAGGAAGGTCGCGAACAGCGCCTGCCACGGCCGCCACTTGGCGAAGATCAGCGCGGCCAGCGCGATGAAGCCGCGCCCGGCGGTCATCTCCTTGACGAAGCCCGCCGACAGGCCGGTCGCCAGATAGGCGCCCGCGATGCCGCACAGCACCCCTGCGATGGCCACCGCGGTATAGCGCAGCCGGGTGACAGACACGCCCGCCGTATCGACCGAGGCGGGGTTTTCCCCCACCGCGCGCAGGCGCAGGCCGAACCGGGTGCGGTACAGCACCCACCACGTGATCGGCACCAGCGCAAAGGCCACATAGACCAGGATCGTCTGCCCCGAGATCAGCCCGGAATAGATCGGGCCCAGCACGGGCACGTCGCGCAGCGCCTCGGCGCCGGGCAGGGTGATCGGGTTGAACCGCCCTGCACCGGTCAGGGCCGGCGTGCGCCCGCCCAGCCCGAAGGCGTTCTGTCCGACCAGCACCGTCAGCCCCGAGGCCAGGAAGTTGATCGCCACGCCCGAGATCAGCTGATTGCCCATGAAGGTGATCGAGGCGAGGCCATGGATCAGCGACAGCGCAAGCGACCCGGCGATGCCCGCGGCCAGGCCCAGCCAGGCGCTGCCGGTGATGTAGGCGACCGATGCGGCGGTGAAGGCCGCCATCAGCATCTTGCCCTCCAGCCCGATGTCGAAGACCCCGGCGCGTTCGGAGTAAAGCCCCGCCAGGCAGGCCAGCAGCAGCGGCGTCATCAGGCGCAGCGCGCTGCCGATGCCCTGCTGGGCGGCGGCGCCGTCGGCAAAGGCCCAGACCAGGCAGATGGCCAGGACGATGATTGCGATCAGCGAGTCGCGGATGTTCATTTCACCGCCCCCCGGCTGGTCCGTTTCATGGTCAGGAACAACCGTTCCAACGGCATGCGGACCATGTTGTCCAGCGCGCCGGTGAACAGGATCACCAGGGCCTGGATGACGATGATCAGCTCACGCGGGATGGTGGTCCACAGCGCCAGCTCTCCGCCACCTTGATACAGGAAGCCGAACAGCAGTGCCGCCAGCAGGATGCCCAGGGGGTGGTTGCGGCCCATCAACGCGACCGCGATGCCGATGAAGCCCGCACCCTCGACCGCGTTCAGGACCAGGCGTTCGGATTCGCCCATCACGTTGTTGATGGCCATCATCCCCGCCAGCGCGCCCGAGATCAGCATGGCGATGACGGTGATGCGCACCGGGTTGATGCCCGCATAGACCGCGCCCGGTTCGGACTTGCCGAAGGCGCGGATCTGATAGCCCAGACGCGTGCGCCAGATCAGCACCCAGATCAGGAAGCAGGCAGCCAGCGCCACCAGGAAGGTCACGTTGACCGGGGTGTTGCGGCCCCATTCAAACCCCATGCCCGCCGCGATGTCGGTCAGCGCGGGCAGGTTCGTGGCCTCGGGAAAGCGGGCGGAGGCCGGGTCCATGCTGCCCGTCGGGCGCAGCTGGTTCACCAGCACATAGTTCAGCGTGGCCGCGGCGATGAAGTTGAACATGATCGTGGTGATCACGATGTGGCTGCCGCGTTTCGCCTGCAGGATCGCGGGGATGAAGGCCCAGGCCGCCCCGAAGGCCGCGGCGCCCAGCATCGCCACCGGCAGGGCGATCGCCCAATGCGGCAGCGGCAGGAACAGCAGCACCAGCGCGACCCCCAGGCCGCCCATCGCCGCCTGCCCCTCGCCGCCGATGTTGAACAGGGCGGCGTGATAAGCGACCATCACCGCCAGCCCCGTGAAGATGAAGTTCGTCGCGTAATACAGCGTGAAGCCCCAGCCATAGCTGGAGCCGAGCGCCCCTTCGACCATCGTGGTCAGCGCCATCCAGGGGCTTTCCCCGATGGCCAGGATCACCAGCGCGGAGATGCCCATCGCCAGCACCAGAGAGATCAGCGGCGTCAGGATGACGTCCGCCCATTTCGGCATCTTGTCCATCAGGCGCGTCCCTCCGGCAGGTCATGGGCGGTTCCCGGCGGGATGCCCGCATCGTCGGGGACGTTCCTAGTGTCGGTGATGCCCGCCATCAGCAGGCCCAGTTCCCCGGTGGTGGTCTGTGCGGGCATGCGTTCGCCCATGATGCGGCCGTCGAACATCACGGCCACGCGGTCCGACAGGGCTAGGATCTCGTCCAGCTCCACGCTGACCAGCAGGATCGCCTTGCCCGCGTCGCGCAGCGCCACGATCTGCTTGTGGATGAACTCGATCGCGCCGATGTCCACGCCACGCGTGGGCTGGCCGATCAGCAGCAGGTCGGGGTTGCGCTCGATCTCGCGGGCGACGACGATCTTCTGCTGGTTCCCGCCCGAGAAGTTGCGCGCCGCCAGGTGGCAGTCGCGCGGGCGCACGTCGAACCGCTCCATCTTGGCCTGGGCGTCGCGGCGGATGGCGTCGTTGTCCATCAGCCAGCCCTTGTTGAACTCGGGCGCGTCGTGCCAGCCGAAGGCCACGTTCTCCCACGCGGCGAAATCCATGATCAGGCCTTCGACCTGACGGTCCTCGGGGATGTGGCCCACGCCGTCGCGGCGGCGCTGACCGGCATCGCAGCCCGATCCGGTCAGGGGCAGGGCGGCGCCGTTCATGCGCACCTCGCCCGTGACCTTGGCGCCCTTTTCCGGGTATCCGCCCAGGATCTCCAGCAGCTGGGTCTGGCCGTTGCCGCTGACGCCCGCGATGCCCAGGATCTCTCCGGCGCGGATGTCCAGGTCGATGCCGCGCAGGCGTTCCACCCCCTCGGCATCGACCATGGTCAGGCCGCGCACCTCAAGGACCGGGGCCTGCGGCCGCGCCGGCTGCTTGTCCACGTTCAGCAGCACCTTGCGGCCGACCATCAGCTCGGCCAGCTGCTCGGGGCTGGTCTGGGCGGTCCGGACCGAGGCGACCATCTCGCCGCGGCGCATCACGGACACGTTGTCGGTGATCTCCATGATCTCGCGCAGCTTGTGCGTGATCAGGATGATCGTCTTGCCCTCGTCGCGCAGCCCCTTGAGGATGCGGAACAGGTGGTCGGCCTCGGCGGGCGTCAGCACGCCGGTCGGTTCGTCCAGGATCAGGATGTCGGCCTGGCGATACAGCGCCTTGAGGATCTCGACCCGCTGCTGGTGTCCGACGGAAAGGTTTTCCACCACCTCGTCGGGGTCCACGTTCAACTGGTATTCGGCGGCCAGGCGCTTCAGGACGCCGCGCGCCTTGGACAGCGACGGGCGCAGCAGGGCGCCATCCTCGACGCCCAGGATGATGTTCTCCAGCACGGTGAAGTTCTGCACCAGCTTGAAGTGCTGGAACACCATGCCGATGCCCGCACGGATCGCGGTCTGGCTGTCGCTGATGCTGATCGGCTTTCCGCCCACCAGGATCTGGCCCGCATCGGGTTTGTAGAACCCGTACAGGATCGACATCAGCGTCGATTTCCCGGCGCCGTTCTCTCCGATGATGCCGTGGATCGTGCCCTTGGGCACGGCCAGGCTGATGTCGCGGTTCGCCTGAACGGCCCCGAACGCCTTCGAGATGCCGCGCAGCTCGATGGCAGCGGGGGCGGCCGTGTCCGACCGCCCCCCCAGCATGTCGCCCGCAGTGGTCATTACGACGCCGGGCAGGCGTTGTCGGTCATGAAGTCATGCACCGTGACCTCGCCCGAGGCGATGGCAGCCTTGGCCTCGTCCACGGCGGCCTGCATCTCGGCGGTGACCAGCTCGGCGTTGTTGTCGTCGACCGCGACGTCCACGCCGCCCGCGGCCAGGTCCATGACCTTGACGCCCGGCTCCAGGTCGGTGCCCGCCGTGAAGGCGTCGAAGACCGCATTGTCCACGCGCTTGACCATCGAGGTCAGGATCTGGCCCGGATGCAGCGCGTTCTGGTTGCTGTCCACGCCGATGGCCAGGATGCCCTCGTCGGCGGCGGCCTGCAGCACGCCGATGCCGGTGCCGCCGGCGGCCGCATAGATCACGTCGGCGCCCTGCGATTTCTGCGCGCGCGCCAGCTCACCACCCTTGACGGGGTCGTTCCAGGCGGCGGGCGTCGTGCCGGTATAGTTGCTGACCAGCGAGCCTTCGGGCTGGACCGACTTGAAGCCTTGGGCAAAGCCGCATTCGAACTTGCGGATCAGCGGGATGTCCATGCCGCCGATGAAGCCGACGGTGCCGGATTCGGACGCCATCCCGGCCATGACGCCGGCCAGATAGCTGCCCTGCTCCTCGGTGAAGACGACCGATTGCACGTTCGGCGCCTCGACCACCATGTCGATGATGGCGAATTTCGTGTCCGGGTAATCGCCCGCGACCTTGGTCAGCACGTCGCCAAAGGCGAAGCCGGTCATGACGATGGGGTTCGATCCGCTTTCGGCTAGGCGGCGCAGGGCCTGTTCGCGCTGTGCCTCGGACTGCATCTCCAGCTCGCGATAGGTGCCGCCGGTCTCCTCGACCCAACGCTGCGCGCCGCCGAACGCCGCCTCGTTGAACGACTTGTCGAACTTGCCGCCCAGGTCATAGATCAGCGCCGGATCGGCCAGCGCCGCACCGGTCGACAGCACGGCCAGGGCAGAGCCCGCCAGCAGCGATTTCATCAGGGACATAAAGGAACCTCATCCTGTTTTTCGCGGGCGATTCAACGGGCCCGCTGATCGCCCGATTAGGGCGCATCGCACAGGGTCCGGTCAACCGCCTTCTTGGGTCGCACGCAGCGTCAGACGCATCACGATCGCGTCCGTCGCAGGCCCGTAATATCGACGCCGGACGCCCGCTTCCAGCCATCCCGTGGCCTGATACAGCCGCCGTGCCGCAAGGTTGTCATGCGCGACCTCCAGAAAGGCCTCCTCGGCCTCCATCGCCGCCGCTTTGCCCGCGAATGCGGCAACCAGCGCGCGGCCCGTGCCCGCCCGCCGCGCCTGCGGGTCCACGGCCACGGTCAGCAACTCGGCCTCGCCGGCGATGGCGCGCCCCATCAGGAAACCGTGCGGCGCCTCGAGCAGGAACGTCCCACGACCCGCCAGAAGGCTGGCGAATTCGTCGGCCGACCAGGGGCGCGGGCTGTCGAAGCACCGCGCATGCAGTGCGGCCAGATCCTCGGGTGTCACGCCAGGATCACCGGGGGCGCATCGCGGGCGGGCGCCGCGTCCGCTGGGCGCAGATAGACCGGCGCGGGGCGGGGCTGCGGCAGATGCGCGCGGGCCGCGGCCAGGCGCGCCACACCCTCGGCAATTCCTGTCGCAGGCGCAGCCTGCGCGGGGCCGGGCGGCAGCGCGCCAGCCGCAGCCTGCTGCGGCCGGCCCTCCGCGCCCTCGGCAAAGTCCTGCCAGATGACCATGTCGCCCCGGCCCGCGATCACCACCCGGCAAGGCCGCGGCAGGCCCCAGGCCAGCGCCTCGGGCGCCTCGACCCCGATGGCGGGGATGCCCAGGGACAGGGCCAGGCCGCGCGCCGCCGCCACCGCCACGCGGATGCCGGTGAAGTTACCCGGCCCCGTGCCGACCCCGATCACATCCAGGTCGCCCCAGCCCAGGCCCGCGCCGGTCAGCATCTCCTCCAGCATCGGCATCAGGCGCTCCGCCTGTCCCTTGGCCATGTCCTCATGGACCGCCGCCAGAACCGCGTCGCCGCGCAGCAAAGCGGCCGCGCAATGCGCGGCCGATGTGTCGAAACCCAGAACCACTGGATCGGGAGTGATCTGGTCAGGCAACGGGCCTGACCTCGACGACCTCGGGGATGTAATGACGCAGCAGGTTCTCGATCCCCATCTTCAGCGTCAGGGTCGAGGACGGGCAGCCCGCGCAGGCCCCCTGCATGTGCAGATAGACGATGCCGCGATCGAAGCCGTGGAAGGTGATGTCGCCGCCGTCCTGCGCAACCGCCGGGCGGACGCGCGTGTCCAGCAGCTCTTTGATCTGCACCACGATCTCGGCGTCCGGGCCTGCTTCATGGGCGACATGGCCGCCGGTGTCCGCCGCCGCGCCCTCGATCGCCGGGGCACCCGACTGGAAATGCTCCATGATCGCGCCCAGCACGGACGGCTTCAGGTGATCCCACGGCACCTGGTCGGCCTTGGTGACGGTCACGAAATCACGGCCCAGAAACACGCCGGTCACGCCGTCCACCGCAAAGATCCGCCGCGCCAGGGGCGATGCGGCCCCGGTCTCGGGGGTCGGGAAATCGGCCGTGCCGCTGCCCAGCACCGTCTCTCCGGGCAGGAATTTCAGCGTTGCGGGGTTCGGCGTCGTCTCGGTCTGGATGAACATGGGGGCGCTCCTTTGATCCCGATATGGCGATCCGGGGCGCTTGGGTCAAGCCGCCGGGGATCTCAGGTGATGGCCTCCAGCCGCTCCTTGGACAGATCGCCGGGCACCAGCGAAATGGCGCAGGGCAGGGCGGTCGGATCGCGCATCAGCCGCGTCAGGACCGGGTTGGTGCTGCTCTTGTCCGAGGACAGGCCCAGCACGACCACGCCGATCTCTCCGTCCTCGGTGATCTGGGCCAGCAGCTCCTCGGCGGTGTCGCCCTCGCGGATGACCAGCTCCGGCTCGACCCCGGGGCGCGACCGCATCCATTTGGCAAAGACCTCGAAATGCGCCTCGATCCGCTCGCGGGCCTCGGCGCGCATCACGTCTGCCACGCCGAATCCGTGCTGGATCTCCTCGGCGGGAATGACCGACAGGATCACGACCGCCGCCCCCTGGGACTTGGCCGCGCGCATCGCGGCGAAGCGCATCGCGTTCAGGCATTCCCTGCTGTCGTCCAGAAGGACCAGAAATTTCCGCATCGTGTCGCCGGGCCTCCGCCTCTTTCGCCCCGACAGTGGCCGAAGTGCCATGCCCGCGCAAGTCAGTGCGCAGGAAAGCGCCGCACCCGTTTCCAATGCTTGCATGTCGTGCTAGTCGCGATGAGGTTGACTGGCGTGAAATGTGCAATGCGGACGGTGTCGTGACGATCCACCATGATTGGGAAAAGGCCGATGCCGCGCATCTGGGACCGCTCAGCGCGCCCCGCATGGCATGGTTCATCGGCGAGGCGCGGGCTCCCGGCGTCAATCCCATGCCGGTCTCCAAGCGCGCGTTCGACCTGATCCTGGTGCTGATCCTGCTGGTGCCGCTGTCGGTCGTGATGCTGACCGTCGCGGGATTATTGCTGCTGCTGCAGGGCCGGCCGATCCTTTATGCCGCGCACCGCATGCGTGCCCCGAACCAGCCCTTCACGCAGTGGAAATTCCGCACCATGCTGTGCGAGGAGGACGATTTCGGGGCCACCGGCGCGCACAAGGCGTGGCGCATCACGCCGATGGGCCGCTTCCTGCGCCGGTCGCGTATCGACGAGCTGCCGCAGCTGTTCAACATCCTGCGCGGCGACATGAGCTTTGTCGGACCCCGCCCGCCGCTGCGCGAATATGTCGAACGCTTTCCTGCCGTCTATGCCCAGGTGCTGCATTCGCGCCCCGGCGTCACCGGGCTGGCCACGCTGATCTATCACCGCCACGAGGACCGCATCTTGGCCCGCTGCAAGTCGGCCGAGGCGACCGAGATGGCCTATTACCGCCGCTGCCTGCCGGCCAAGCTGAAGATCGACCTGATCTATCAGCGCCATCGCAGCCTGCGGCTGGATCTGTGGATCCTGTGGAACACGCTCAAGATCGTGATCTCGCGCCGCGACGAACGTCCGCGCCGTCGCCGTCGCGGTCAGTCCTACCTGCCGATCGGCCCGTCGAAGGGGTCGCAGGGGTAGCCCACCCCGGTCAGGTACAGGCCGTGGGGCGGACAGACCGGCCCGCAGGCCGCCCGGTCGCGCGCCGCCAGCGCCTGTCCCACCCGTTCCGGCGCCCATGATCCCGCGCCGACCCGTTCCAGTGTCCCAACGATGGACCGGACCTGGTTGTGCAGGAAGGACCGCGCGCGCAGGTGAAAGCGGTATTCGTATCCCTGCGGGATGTCCGCGACCTCGATCCTGATCTCGTCCAGCGACTTCAGTGGGCTTTTCGCCTGACAGATCGACGACCGGAAGGTGGTAAAGTCGTGATGCCCGATCAGATGGGCCGCGCCCGCGCGCATCGCATCCACGTCCAGCGGGTTCAGCACCTGCCACACTTGTCCGCGCCCATGCGTCAGCGGCGCCCGCCGCGCCACCAGCCGGAACAGATAGCGCCGCTCCACGGCCGAAAACCGGGCGTGGAAATCATCCGGCACCCGCGCCGCCCGCAGGATGGCGACGGGCGCGGGCTTCAGGTGCCAGTTCAACGCCTCGGACAGGCGGAAGGGGTCCCAGTCGCGATCCAGGTCGGCATGGGCCACCTGTCCGGTGGCATGCACGCCCGCATCGGTGCGCCCGGCGGCCGCGATGCGGCGGGTGGCGAAAGCGGGGTCCAGCCGCGCCAGCGCGGTTTCGATCGCGCCCTGGACGCTGGGCTGGTCGGCCTGCGCCTGCCATCCGGCAAAGGGCGCGCCGTCATATTCGACCTGCAGGGCAAAGCGGGGCATCAGTCGCGCGGGACCTTCTGTCCCGGGAACGGGGTGCGCAGCAGATCGTCCAGCGTCTGCGCCTCCGCGCTTTGCAGGGCGGGGCGTTCGGCAGGGTCGACGCGCGTCGCGGCGCCGGTCAGCCCCTCGCGGGCCAGCCGGTCGCGCAGGACCGACATCTCGACATCCAGCGCATCGCGGTCGCCGTCCATCAGCCGGTCGGCGCGGGCGATGAAGTCCTTTTCCAGATCGTCCAGGAACACCTCATAATCCCGCCGCGCCTTCTGGTCCTGCGTCCGCGCATAGAGGTCGGCAAAGCGGATCGTCGCGTCGCGCGCGCCCATCAGGTAGACGCCCAGATAGCGCCGCGCGGATGCCAGCCCGGCGGGATTGTCGCGCACCCGGTCGAACAGGTGCCGCACGGATGCGTCGAACATCGCCACGCGCGCGACCAGCCGGCGGTCGCCGCTGCGCGCGATCGCGTCGCGCATCTGGTCCAGATGGCCCTCGGCCTCGTCGATCATGCGCTGTGCGCGATCCTGCTGAAAGCTGTTCACGCCCGCCGCGGTCTTGTCGCGCCACGGGTCAAGGCCGAAGGACAGCTGGTGCAGGGCCAGACCGGCCATGCCGATCAACCCGGCCTCGGCCCAGACCCCCGGTTCGGCGGCCCCCAGGCCCAATCCGATCCCTGCCAGCACGCCGCCGAACAGCTTGCGCGGAATGGCCGGGCGCTTGGCCACGCGACGCGCGGCATAGGTCGCCTGCGCGACCAGCCCCTCGCGCGTCAGGACCATGCCGCTTGCAACCAGGCCGAAGGCTGCAAGGTCGGTGACCATCCCCGTGGCCCCCTGGAAGAACGCCCCCAGCAGGAAGGGCGTCGCCGCCAGGGTAATCCACTTGGGCCGACCCTCGTGCGGGTGGCGGGGGGTGGGGGGCAGGGATGCGCCCGGGCGCGTCCCCGGCTGCGCGTCGGGCGAAAAGCGCCCGCCGAAACGTTGCGACATGATGCCCCCTCAGCCCGCGCCGGCCAGGGCCGCGTACAGCGTCAGCAGCAGCAGCAGGTAAAAGCTCAGCCGGCTTTTGGCAGTGGGCGACATGGTGATCCTTTCGGGCATCGTTCGCCCTTATATCGGCATCGGGGGCGCGATTTCAAACAGCCGGTCCAGCGCGGCCGTCAGCGGCGCGTCGTCAGCCAAGGCCAGCCGCACGGGCAGCGCCATCACCTTGGGGCGGAAAGGGCGGGGCAGGCGGGCCGCGTCCTTTTCGGTGGTGACCAGCTGCGCGCCGACCAGCCGGGCCTCGGTCTCCAGCCGGGTCAACAGCGCCGGGGTGAAGGGCTGATGGTCGTCCAGCGCCTCGGCCCGGACGATCTGGGCGCCCAGGCCCGTCAGGGTGGCAAAGAACTTCTCGGGGTGGCCGATGCCGGCAAAGGCCAGCACCCGGTGGCCGCGCCAGTCGAACCCCATCTGCAACGGTGCCAGCTGACCGCGCAGATGCACGGGCGCGCCGGGGGGCGGGGCAAAGCCCGCCTGCGCCGCATCGGGTCCGATGGACAGCAGCAGGTCGGCGCGCGCCAGCCCCACGGCCACCGGCTCGCGCAGCGGACCCGCGGGGATGCACAGCCCGTTGCCGAACCCCTTGGCCGCGTCCACCACGACAATGCCCAGATCATGCGCCAAGGCCGGGTCCTGGAAGCCGTCGTCCAGGATGATCGCCTGCGCGCCGTCGGCCGCCGCGGCCCGCGCCCCCGCCACGCGGTCGCCCGCGACCCAGACCGGGCCGAACGCCGCCATCAGCAGGGGCTCGTCCCCGGTCAGGGCCGCGTCGTGGCGCCGTTCGTCCACGCGCAGCGGCCCTGTGGCCGACCCGCCATAGCCCCTGGATACGACATGCGCCGCCACCCCGCGCGCCGCCAGCGCCATCTGCAGGTGGATCACCGTGGGCGTCTTGCCGGTGCCGCCCGCGTTCAGGTTGCCCACGCAGATGACCGGCACGCCGACCCGCGCCCGCGCACCCTGCGCCAGGCGGCGGGCCGTGGCGCGGGCATAGGCCGCCCCCAGGGGCGCCAGCAGGCGGGCCGTGGCGGTGGGCGGGCTGTGGAACCAGAAGCCGGGGGCGCGGGTCACCGTCATGGGGCGGGGCTTTCGACAGGGTCCAGGGCGGCGATCACCCGGTCAGCGATGCGGATCGCGACATCGGCGCCGCCGGTGCTGACCATCCAGGCATTGCTGGCCAGCGTGGCGATGGTTTCCGGCTGGGTCAGTTCGGTGACGGCCTGGGCCAGGTCGTCGGCGGTGCGGACCTGACGCACCGCATGGGCGCCGGTCAGCTGCTGCCATTCGGTCGCATGCGGTCCGGCCTGCGGCCCGTGCACGATCGCCGATCCCAGGGCCGCGGGTTCGAAGGGGTGGCGCATCGCGTCGGCGTCGCCCGACAGGGTGCCGCCCATGAAGCTGACGGGTGCCAGCCGGTACCACAGGCCCATCTCGGTCGGGCCGTCGGTCAGCAGGACCTGGATCTCGTCGCCGAAATCCTCGTCCTCGCTGCGACGGGCGACGGTCAGGCCGCAGGCCTCGATGTCGCGGGCCAGGCCGTCGATGCGCCTTGGATCATCGGGCGCGATGATCAGCAGGGCCCGGTGCGAGCGGCGCAGGGCGGCCTGATGGGCGGACAGGATGGCCTGCTCCTCGGCCGGGGGCAGGCTGGCCGCGAACCAGGCGTGGCGGCCGTTCATCTGCTGGGCCATCGATGCCCGTTCGGTTTCCGAACAGCGCAGCGGTTCGCGGATCTCGGATACGGGGCCGGTCATCGCCAGATCGCCCGCGCCCAGGCCCATGCGCCGGGCCAGATCGAGGCTGGTCGCGTCGCAGACCATCACCGCCCGCATCTGCGACAGCAACTGGCGACGCATCCGGGCATGCAGGCCCCAGCCCAGATCGTTGCCGGTCAGCCGGAATTCGGCCAGGATGACCGGGATCTGGCGCGCGACGGCGGCCGCGATCAGCGCCGGCGGCAGGTCGGTGCCCAAGAGCAGGACGGCACGCGGCCTTGCCCGGTCCAGCACCTGCGACACCAGCGCGGGGTCGTCGCCCGGATCGTCCGGTCCCTGGACCGACAGGCGCACCAGGCGCAGGCCGGGCCGCGCGCGCGACAGGCGGCCCAGGATCTGGGGTTCGGCGCGCAGGGCGTCGGCGCTGGTGTGGATCGCCAGCGCAGGGCCGGTGCCGGCGGGGATGGCGGGCAGGGCGGGGCCGTCGCCGCGGCGGCCGCGCAGATGCAGCCACAGCCCCAGCTGGCCCAGCCCGGACCCCGCCGTGGCCATCAGTCGCCCAGTTCCTCGGTCGCGCTGACGGCGCGTTCCTCGTCGCGCAGGCGGTGCAGATGGGCGATGAAATAGCGGGTATGGGCGCTGTCGACGGTGCGCTGCGCCTCGGATTTCCAGGCGGCGAAGGCGCTGTCGTAATCGGGGAAGATGCCGACCATGTGGATCTGCGAGGGGTCGCGGAACTTGGTGCTGGACGGGTCGACCAGCTCTCCTCCGAAGACAAGATGCAGACGTTGGGACATGGGACCTCCAAGGGGATGTGCAGGGATGGGAACGGCCGCGACCCTAGCGCGCGACCGCCCGGGATTGAAGCGCAAACGCGTAAAACTGGACGCGTTCGGCCTTTGCCAGCCGCCCCCGCGCGCCCCTATGCTGGGGTGAGGGCAGAAGCCCGGAACCATCGCGGGGACGGGGTGTGCCCGCAGCGCGGCCGCGATCCGGCGCCTTGGCGGGCCGGTCGCGCGCCGCAACCGACGCCGTCAGCCCCTATCGCCCGCCAGTTCCAGGATCACCGTCCATTCCGCATCGCTGACCGGCTGCACGGACAGGCGCGAATTGTTCACCAGCACCATGTCGCGCAGCCGGGGTTCGGCCTTGGCCTCGTCCAGGCTGATCGCGCGGGGCAGCTTGCGCACCGCGCGGATGTCCACGCATTCCCATTTCGGGTCGGACGCGGTGGTGTCGGGATGGGCCGGGGCGATCACCTCGACGATGCCCACGGCCTCCTTGCCGATGTTGGAATGATAGAACAGGCCCAGTTCGCCCACCTGCATCGCGCGCATGTTGTTGCGCGCCTGATAGTTGCGCACCCCGTCCCATTGTTCCCCCGCGTCGCCCCGGGCGACCAGGTCGTCCCAGCCGAAGACGTCGGGTTCGGACTTGAACAGCCAATGCGCCATCAGCCGATGACCTTGTTCCAGGCGATCACGTCGACCGAGGCGAACAGCCCCGCCGCCTTGTAGGGATCGGCCGCGGCCCAGGCCTGCGCGGCGTCCAGATCGTCGGTGTCCAGGACGACCAGCGATCCGCACATCTGCCCGTCCTCCATCAGGGGACCGGCCATCGCCACGATGCCGCTGTCGCGGATATGGGCCAGATGGGCGTCGCGGGTGTCCAGGCGGACTTGCAGCGCACCGGGCTTGTCCCGGCAGATCACGGCGAACAGGGGCATCATTCCTCCTTCAGGGGTCGGCTCAGCAGGTGGTCCATGGCCTTTTCCACCGAAACGCGCCCCTCGGCAAGGCGGGCGACCATCGCGGCGATGGGCAGGTCCAGCCCGTCGCGCGCCGCCATCAGCGCCAGGGCGCGGGCGGTGGCGGCACCTTCGACGGTGGTCGCGCTGTCCCAGGCCGATCCCGACCCGATCGCACAGCCGAACCGGAAGTTCCGCGACCCCGCAGAGGTGCAGGTCAGCGTCAGGTCGCCCAGGCCGGACAGACCGGTCAGCGTCTCGGGCCGCGCGCCCAGATGGATGGCCAGCCGCGTCATCTCGGCAAAGCCGCGGGTGATGATGGCGGCGCGCGCGCTGTCGCCCAGGCCCGCGCCGATCACCGTGCCCGCGGCGATGGCGATCACGTTCTTCAGCGCGCCACCCAGTTCGGCCCCGGTCACGTCCGTCGTGCGGTAAAGCCGCAGGACCGGCGTCGACAGGCGGTCCTGCAGCACCTGCGCCGCGGCCCCGTCCGCACAGGCCAGCGTCAGCGCCGTGGGCAACCCACGCGCGATGTCGGCGGCGAAGGACGGCCCGGTCAGGACCGCCACCACCGCATCGGGCGCCGCCTGCGCGATCAGCGCCGATGGTCCGGTCAGATGCTGCAGGTCGATCCCCTTGGCGGTGCTGACCAGCGCCTTGCCCGCCAGGCGCGGGCCCTGTTCGTCCAGGAACGACCCCAGGGCCTGCGCGGGCAGCGCCAGCAGGATCGTGTCGCAGGCCAGCGCGGCGTCCAGGTCCTGCGTCACGGTCACCGCATCGGGCATGGCCACGCCGGGCAGACGCGGGTTTTCCCCCTGCCAGTCGATGCGGCGGCCCCACAGGGTCACCGGCCTGTTAGCGGTCAGCGCCACGGCCAGCGCCGTGCCAAAGGCGCCCGCGCCCAGAATGCCGATCATGCCTTGGCCCCCCGCTTGCCGCTGCCCAGCATGGGCGCGGCGCCCTGATCCAGCGGCCAGCGCGGGCGCGCCGACAGCGTCATGTCGTCGCGCTGACCCATGCGGAACCGCTCGATCCCGGCCCATGCGATCATCGCGCCGTTGTCGGTGCACAGGCGCAGGGGCGGGGCCAGGAACCGCGCGCCGGCGCGTGCCGCGACCTGTTCCAGCGCCGCGCGAATCTCGCCGTTCGCGGCGACGCCCCCGGCGACGGCCAGCACCGGCACCGGCGACAGCGCCAGCGCGCGGCGCGACTTTTCCGCCAGCACATCGGCGACGGCCGACTGGAAGGCCGCGCACAGGTCGCGCCGGTCGGCGGCGCGCAGGCCCCCCTGATCCGCGATCAGCGTGTCGCGGGCGCGCAGCACAGCGGTCTTCAGCCCCGAAAAGCTCATATCGCAGCCGGGGCGGTCCAGCAGCGGGCGGGGCAGGGGGATGCGATGGGCGTCGCCGCCTGCCGCCTCGGCCTCGACATGCGGGCCGCCGGGCTGCGGCAGGGCCAGCAGTTTCGCGACCTTGTCAAAGGCTTCTCCGGGCGCGTCGTCGATGGTGCCGCCTAGGCGGGTGAAGGCGTCCGGCCCGTCCACGCGCAGGAACTGGCAATGCCCGCCCGACACCAGCAGCATCAGATAGGGATAGTCGACCCCGTCGGTCAGACGCGGGGTCAGCGCGTGGCCCGCCAGGTGGTTCACTCCCACCAGCGGCAGGCCGGTGCCGGCGGCGATGCCCTTGGCGCACATCACGCCCGCCATCACGCCGCCGATCAGGCCGGGCCCGGCGGTGACCGCGACGCCCGTCAGCGCGTCCAGACCCAGCCCGGCATCAGCCAGCGCCTGTTCGACGACCAGGTCCAGGCGTTCGGCATGGGCGCGGGCCGCGATCTCGGGCACGACGCCGCCGAAATCGGCATGCAGGTCGGACTGGCTGCTGACCACGCTGGACAGGATGCGCCGGTCGCCGGTGACCACCGCGGCGGCGGTGTCGTCGCAGCTGCTCTCGATGCCCAGAAAGATCGTCTCGGTCATGGCTCTTGCCCGGATGAGGGGGGACGCGTACCCACAGGGGCGTAACACCCGCCCGACAGGATGCCAATGCCGCCCGCGCCCCGCCCGATCCTGCTGATGACCCGCCCCGGCGACGATTCCGAGCGTACCGCCGCGCGGATCGGCGTGGATGTCATCGTGGCACCGATCCTGCAGATCGTGCCGGTGGACCATGACGGCGCGGCCCTGGCACGGGCGCCCGGTCTGGTCTTCACCTCGGCCCATGCGGTGGCGTCCGCGGGGCCCGGGCGCGGCCGGCCCGCGATCTGCGTCGGTGAACGTACGGGCCAAGTGGCGCGCGACGCGGGATTCGCGGTGATCCAGGGGGCGGGCACCGCCGACAGCCTGGCGCCCCTGATCGCGGCCAGCCCGGTTCCGTTGGTCCATCCGCATGGGCGGCACCTGGCACAGCGGCTGGCTGTGCCGGGGGTCGTGGTCTATGACCAGCGGCCCCAGCCCCTGACGGCCCGCGCCCGCGCGGCGCTGATGGGCGCGCGCCCGGTGGTGGTGCCGGTCTATTCGCCGCGATCGGCGCGGCTTCTGGCGGGAATGGCGACGGGGGCGCGGGCGCCCTTGTGGCTGGTCGCGATCAGCGATGCCGCGGCCGCGGCCTGGACCGCGCCCGCCGCGCGCCGGGCGGTCGCCGACCAGCCGTCAGGGCGGGCGATGGATGCGGCAATCCGCGCGATGCTGGCGGCGGAACAAAGCTGAGATGGGCGGGTTGAGCGTTCAGCCCGCGCTGATTAGGCTGCGGCCGGCGCATGTGCCGCGCGACCGCCATCCATACGGGCACAAGACGGGGACAGGGACGTGAAGACACCGAAAGACACCACCAACGGGGACAAGTCCCCGGCCAACGAATCCACTACCGGACCCGAGATCCGCAAGATCCCTGCCCATGTCGGCGTGATCGACCACGCGCCCGTAGGCGCAGGCACCCCCGCGCAGGCGGGCCAGCCCGGAGAGGTTCGCCCCGCGTCGTCGGCCTTGGTGGGCGACAGCACCGACACCATGCCCGCGGCGGAGAAGAAGCCCGTGCCCGGCACGCGTGCGACGGCTGCGCCGAAGGACATCCCCTTCGCCCCGACATCCGATCAGCCCAAATCCGATCATCCCAAGACCGACAGCGTGCCCCCGCACACGACGCCCGCGAGAGCGGCGGCGCCGGTGCGCAAGACCGGCTTCTGGCCCGTGGTCCTGGGTGGCGTCGTCGCGGCCGGGCTGGGGTCCGCTGCCACGATCTATGCGCTGCCGCATCTGCCCGCGGGTTGGGTGCCTGCCGCGCCGATGGCGCAGCAGGGTGACGATCAGGCGATGATCGACGCAGCCTCGCAGGCCGGACGCGAGGCCGCCGAACAGGCGATCGCCGCGGCCCCGGCTGCCGGTGGCGTGCCCGACGATCTGATGCCCCGCATCGAGGCGCTGGAGGAGCAGGTCGCGGCCCTTGGTCAGCCCGCCCCCGAATCGGACGCCCCGCAGGCCGATGGCGACGCGACGCCGGCTGCTGGCACGGAGGAGCTTGCCGCCCTGCGCGACCGTCTGGACGAACAGCAGGCCCGCCTGGACGAACTGGCGGCCCGCCCGGCCTTCGACCCTGAGGCCGCAGCCGAATTGCAGCAGCAGATCGAGGCAGCCGCCGCCGAGGCGCAGTCCAGCTTGGACCAGACCCGCGCCCAGGCCGAGGAGCTGCAGAGTGCCGCCACCGAAAGCACCCGCCGGGCCGAGGCCGTGGCCGCCATCGCGGCGCTGCAGACCGCGCTGGACGCGGGCGTGACGCCCGACCAGGCTCGCGAAGCGCTGGAAGGTGCGGGGCTGGACACGCCCGAAGCGCTGCAGGCGCAGGTACCCAGCCTGACCGAACTGCAGGCCGATTTCCCCGAGGCCGCGCGTGCCGCGCTGCGCGCTAGCCTGCGCAACACCAGCGCCAGCGGCGAGGGGAACCTGCTGACCAACTTCCTGCGCGCCCAGACGGGCGCCCGGTCGGTCGAGCCGCGCGAGGGCGACGATGCCGACGCGATTCTGTCGCGGGCCGATGCCGACGTGCAGGCGGGCCGGATCGACGCCGCGCTGACGCAGATGCAGGCCCTGCCGGAGCCCGCCACGGCAGCTCCCGCGATGGCCGACTGGCTGTCCCGCGCAACCGCCTATTCCCAGGCACGGGCGGCATTGTCCGACCTGTCCTCGGGCACGAACTGAGGGCCGCCCGATGCTGTTGTCACTGCTGAAAATCCTGTTCTTCTTTGCCGTCGTCCTGGCCTTGGCCCTGGGGGCGGTCCACCTGTCCGAAACCGGGCAGGTGCTGCGCATCGAATATGGCGGCATCGAATACGCGCTGTCGCCGCTGAAGGCGCTGGTGGCGCTGTTCGTGCTGATGATCGCCGCCTGGCTGATCTTCAAGCTGCTGGGGCTGGCACTGGCCGTCCTGCGGTTCCTGGTGGGCGACGAAACCGCCATCAACCGCCATTTCGCCCGCTCGCGCGAGCGCAAGGGTTATGCCGCCTTTGGCGAGGGCATGCTGGCCGTCGCCTCGGGCGAGGGGAAGCTGGCGCAGGACAAGGCCGCGAAGGCCGCGAAGTACCTGAACCAGCCGCATCTGACGAACCTTCTGGCCGCGCAGGCGGCCGAAACGTCGGGCGACACCGGCAAGGCCATCGGCATCTATCGCACGCTGCTGGACGACGACCGCACCCGCTTTGTGGGCATCCGCGGGCTGATGCGCCAGAAGCTAGCCGAGGGTGACACCCACAAGGCGCTGCTGCTGGCGCAGAAGGCCTATGCGCTGAAGCCGCGCCACAAGGAGGTTCAGGACACTCTGCTGGACCTGCAGACCCGGGAACAGGACTGGAAGGGTGCCCGCCGGACTCTGAAGGACAAGCGCACGCAGGGCGACCTGCCCAAGGACGTGGCGCTGCGCCGCGATGCCGTCCTGGCCCTGCAGGAGGCCAGCGACGTGCTGGCGCAGGGCAATTCCATCAGCGCGCGCGAGGCGGCGATTTCGGCCGCCAAGGCGTCGCCGGACCTGGTCCCCGCCGCCGTTCTGGCCGCGCGCAGCTATGTCGCGCAGAAGGATTACCGCAACGCCTCGCGGATCCTGGAGAAGACCTGGTCGGTGCGCCCGCATCCCGACGTCGCGGCCGCCTATGCCGAGATCGTCCCGGACGAGACCCCGGCCGCCCGCCTGCGCCGCTTTGACGCACTGATCAAGAAGAACGCCGATCACGAGGAAACCCGCCTGCTGAAGGCCGAACTGCTGCTGGCCGCAGAGGACTTTCCCGGCGCGCGCCGCGCCTTGGGCGATCTGGCGGAAAAGCATCCGACCGTACGGACTCTGTCGATAATGGCTGCCGTCGAACGCGGCGAGGGTGCCGACGACAGCGTCGTGCGTGGCTGGCTGACCCGTGCCCTGTCGGCATCGCGTGGACCCCAGTGGTGCTGTGACAAGTGCCACAACGTCATGCAGGCCTGGGCCCCGGTCTGCGACAGCTGTGGTGGCTTTGACACGCTGACCTGGCGCGAGCCCGAGACGCGGCACAGCACGACATCGGCCACCGGGGCCGAGATGCTGCCGCTGCTGGTCGGTGCGCCCAAGCCCGCGGATGACGTGCCAGACCTGACCGAACCCGTGCAGCCGCACCCGCCCGGCCCGGCAGAGCCCGAAGGCAAGCCCGCCCCGCGTCGGGTCGAGCAGGCGGTCGTCGCCCCCGGTATGGTCCCGCGCGAAAGCGACTATCGGGTCATCGACGAGCCGTCCTCGACCGTGACCACGCCCGAGCCCGTGCTGGTCACCGAGCCGGAGCCCATGCCCCAGCCCGCGCCGCAGCCCGAACCGGAGCAGACTGTCACCCCGGCCGCGGAACCGGTCATGGTCCGCCCCGATGTCGAACCGACTGATGCGGCGGACTGGACGGACACCCGCGCACGACGCTGATCCGGTGATGCGAATTTTTCACAGCTGACCCCTTTTCGTCATGGCGCGAAGATGCTATCCGCGCGCCATGACCAGAATGCCGCAGTAGCTCAGCTGGTAGAGCACATCATTCGTAATGATGGGGTCGGGGGTTCGAGTCCCTTCTGCGGCACCATGGTCCGACAGTCAAAGGCCGCCCTTCGGGGCGGCCTTTGTCGTTCTAGAGCGACAGGGCAGGGGTGCGCCCGCTGTCCTCCAGGTCCCAGGCCGCCTGCCATGCGCCCTTGCGGCGGTCCAGCACCAGGAAGTTGCGCTGCGCGATGTAGCGGTGGCGCTGTCCGGGCAGCGGCCGGATGCGGATCGGATGTTCCGGCAGCGGGTCCTCTCCCAGCCAGGCCAACGCGCCCAGGAACCGGGCCCAGCCCTTTGGCGGCGCACGATGCGCGATGCCCGACGCCACCAGCTGATGCAGGTGCAGCCCGCCGCCCAGGTTCATCTCGGCCCGCGTGGCCAGGTGGATCTCGCCTGACAGGGCGGTCACGTCATGGCCGTCGCGGCGCGCCATGTCGCGCACCAGGCGCAGGATGCGGCGCCATTCGTCGCGATGGGTGCGGCTTTGCCACTGGTCGCGCAGGTCGTCCTCGTATTTCTGCATCCGCGGAATGGCCACCATCAGCGATTCCAGGATCGACATGCGCGGCCCCAGCAAGGGCACGCTGGACATCAGCATGGTGCGGCCCTGCGTCTGGCGACGCGCCTCCGCGTCCATCATCTGCCAGCCGCCCGGCCCCATGATGTCGCGCCGCGTGCGTTCGGACCGCATGTCGGGCGCCAGCAGCCGCAGGCCGGGCGCGTTGATGACCCAGCCCAGATGCCCGCCCTGCGGGTCGGCGAAGCGGGCGGGCAGATCGCCCGCCACGGTGCCGTGCTGGAACAGAAGGAAGCTGTCTCGCGCGGCGGCGAACAGCGCCTTTCCCACTGCCGATTCGGTACGCGACCGGGGAAGCGAGCCCCACCCGTCGCAGATGTCGTGATCGTCCCACTGCATCAGCGACGGCACCCGTGCGGCAAGCCAGGCCAGCTCGGGCGCACCATAAAGCGCGGCATAGCGGTCGAAGAACCGCTGGCGCAGATGCGCACGAAGGCCGTCCAACGCCTGGGGCGACGGGCTGTCGGGCACGCGGTCGGGCCAGTCGTCGCTGAGCGGGTGGCCCTCGGTGACCTCGTCGGCATAGACCTGATCGCCACCATGCAGCAGCAGCGCGAAGGGCGTGCGGCGGTGGTTGTCGCGCAGGCGCGCCCACATGGCGTTGCGCTCGGACCCCTCGCGGTCCATGTCGCCGACCTCCTCGCCGTTGCACGAGACATAGGCCAGCCGCAGATCCCCGGTCAGATCGCCCGCGACCTCGAACCGCTGGCCATCCCAGTCATAGGTCGAGGCCCGGTCCGCCGGCAGCGCAAATCGCGCCCGCCAGACGGTTGCGCCGTCATAGCGGGCCAGCGCCACAGGCGCGACCGGACCTGAGGGCGCGGCGACCGGGGCCGGGGGCTGATCGCCCGGCATGATGAACAGGGCCGACAGCGACATCCGCCCCAGGGCGACGTCGTCAAGCAGCAGGATCGGGCCGATGGGGCGGGTGATCTGGATGGACATGCCGATCAGCTAAGGCGGAACCTGCGGCTTCGCAATTCGCGATCGTGCCGCAGGCGATCACATCAGGCGGCGTCCTGCCGGGGTGCCGCGCGACACAGCATGCCGAACAGGTCGCGCGGGTCGTCGGGATCGGCGATCATGTCCAGGTCCAGGAACAGCCCTGTGCCCTGCAGGCGCTTGTGGATGTGGCGCAGGGCGCTGAAATCCTCGATCGCGAATCCCACGCTGTCGAACAGGGTGACCTGGTCGGCGCGGGTGCGGCCGGGCACGTGGCCCGCGATGACCTGCCACAGTTCGGTCACGGCATGGTCGGGGTCCAGCTGCTGGATCTCTCCCTCGACGCGGGTCTGGGGCGGGTATTCGACAAAGATCCCGGCGCGCAGCAGGATGTCCCGGTGCAGTTCGGTCTTGCCGGGGCAATCGCCGCCGACCGCGTTTAGATGCACGCCCGCGCCCACCATGTTGTCCGACAGGATGGTCGCATATTGCTTGTCCGCGGTGCAGGTCGTCACGATCTGCGCGCCCAGGATCGCCTCCTCGGCACTGGCACAGGGGACAACGCGCAGCCCGCGCCCGGCCAGGTTCGCCACGCATTTCGCGGTGGCGGCAGGATCGATGTCGTAGAGGCGCACCTCGGCGATGCCGCAGATCGCCTTGAAGGCCAGAGCCTGGAACTCGGCCTGCGCGCCATTCCCGATCATCGCCATCACCCGCGAATCGTGCGGGGCCAGCCAGCGGGCGGCCATGGCGCTGGTCGCGGCGGTGCGCAGCGCGGTCAGGATGGTCATCTCGGACAGCAGCAGCGGATAGCCGGTCGCGACATCGGCCAGCACGCCAAAGGCGGTGACCGTCTGCAGCCCCTGGCGCATGTTGCCGGGATGGCCGTTCACGTATTTGAACCCGTAATGCTGTCCGTCCGACGTCGGCATCAGTTCGATCACGCCGATGTCGGAATGGCTGGCGACGCGGGGGGTCTTGTCGAAATCGGGCCAGCGGCGAAAGTCGGCCTCGATCGCGTCGGCCAGTTCGACCAGCAGCGGCTCGATGCCCACGTGATGGACCAGCTGCATCATGTGATCGACGCTGACAAAGGGAACAAGCGCCTGGCGCGAGGGCGGGGTCATCGGTCTTCTCCTGCAGGGTTTCGTCCATGATGCTGCGCGATATGGGTCGGTTTCAACTGGACAGGCAGCAGGAATGGCGGGATCATTGCCCATATTGGCAGGGAATGGTGCCATTATGGACGATTTGGATCAGGCGCTGATCGCGCAGCTGCGCCGCGACGGGCGGGCCTCGGTGCTGCACCTGGCGGACAGGCTGGGCGTCAGCCGCGCGACCGTCCGCCTGCGCCTGGCCCGGCTGCTGGAGCGGCAGGAGATCCTGGGTTTCACCGCCATCACCCGCGCCGATGCGCAGGATGCGCCGGTCCGCGGCCTGATGCTGATCGGGATTGAGGGGCGGGGCGCAGACCGCATCATGGCCCGCCTGACCGCGATGGCGCAGGTGACGGCGGTGCATTCGACGAACGGGCGGTGGGATCTGATCGTGGACTTGGCGGCGGGGTCGCTGTCGGAACTGGACGACGTCCTGCGCCGCATCCGCGACCTGGACGGCGTCATGACATCCGAGACGAACCTGATCCTGTCCACCCGCCGCGCAAGCACCCGCTAGACCAGCGCGCGATACAGGTCCAGCATGCGCATCAGCGCCCTGTCGAACCCGTCCGGATCGGGCGCAGCCGCATCCCAACTGCGCGACAGGACGCAGCCGGCCTGATAGCCTTGCGGCAGCGTCGCGTCCGACCCTAAGGCGATGGGCCTCGTGTCAAAGCCATGTCCCGGCAGGCCGTCCCGCGTGCGTGCCGCCCGGTCGCGCAGATGGCGCAGGCCGGCGTCGTGGCCATGCTCGCGCAGCGCGTCCGCCGCGCCATGCTGCAGCGACAGCACGATCCGTTCGTCCGGGGCGTTCACGAAGCAGGCGACGTAAAGCCCGTGGCGCATGCTGCGCGTCACATGCGGCGCGAACCACGCGACCCAGGGCACCGCCGCCCAACCCGGCGCGCCGGTGCTGGCCCGCACCAGAAGGCGTTCGGGACGCCCGGCCACCGCCGCCCGCGCCAGCGCCGCCACGTCGCGGCGAAAGAACCCGGCCAGCGGATGCCCGGCCACCGGTTCGACCCGCGCGAACGCATACCGCCGCGCCGTCAGGGACAGCGCGGCGGCAAGCCGGTCCGGGTCGGGCGCGGGCGCGGTCAGACCAGCCGCCCTTCCTCCATCGCCGCGCGGACGAAGCCTGCGAACAGGGGCGCGGGTTCGAAGGGCTTGGATTTCAGCTCGGGGTGGGACTGCACGCCGATGAACCACGGGTGGTCGGCATATTCCACGACCTCGGGCAGCTTGCCGTCGGGCGACATGCCCGAAAAGCGCAGGCCCGCGGCCTCCAGCTGCGCGCGATAGGTCGCATCGACCTCATAGCGGTGACGGTGGCGATCCTCGATCTCGGTTGCGCCGCCGTAGACGTCCGAAATCCGCGACCCCTGGGACAGGACGGCGGTGTAGGAGCCGAGGCGCATGGTGCCGCCCTTGTCGTCGCCGACCTTGCGGCTGACGGTATAGTTCCCCTGCACCCATTCCTTGAGGTGATAGACGACCGGGGTGAACCGCGTCTGCCCGGCCTCGTGGTCGAACTCCTCGGAACCCGCGTCGGGCATGTCGGCCAGGTTCCGCGCGGCCTCGATCACGGCCATCTGCATCCCCAGGCAGATCCCCAGATAGGGCACCTTCTTCTCGCGGGCATAGCGGGCGGCGGCGACCATCCCCTCGGTCCCGCGTTCGCCGAAGCCGCCGGGCACGATGATGCCGTGATAGCCGTCCAGAAGATGCGCGCCCTCTCCCTCCAGCTTCTCGCTGTCGACCCAGTCGGCCTTGACGCGGACCTTGTTGGCCATGCCGCCATGGGTCAGCGCCTCGGCGATGGATTTGTAGGCGTCCTCCAGCTGGGTGTACTTGCCGACGATGGCGATGTTCACCTGCCCCTCGGCATGCTCCAGCCGGTCCATCACGTCCTCCCACCGCGACAGGTCGGGGCGCGGCGCGGGGCTGATCTGGAAAGCGTCCAGCACGGCACGGTCCAGGCCCGCGCGATGATAGGCCAGGGGCGCCTGATAGATGGTCTTGAGGTCATAGGCCGGGATGACCGCATCGGGACGCACGTTGCAGAACAGCGCGATCTTGGCGCGTTCCTTTTCCGGAATCGGGTGTTCCGAGCGGCAGACCAGCACGTCGGGGGCCAGGCCGATGGACTGCAGCTCCTTGACGCTGTGCTGGGTCGGCTTGGTCTTCAGCTCTCCGCTGGCGGCCAGATAGGGCAGCAGCGTCAGGTGCATCAGGATGCATTCGCCGCGCGGCCGCTCGTGGATGAATTGGCGGATCGCCTCGAAGAAGGGCAGGCCCTCGATGTCGCCGACCGTGCCGCCGATCTCGCACAGCATGAAGTCGACCTCGTCGTCGCCGATCGCAAGGAAGTCCTTGATCTCGTTGGTGACATGCGGGATCACCTGGATGGTCTTGCCCAGGTATTCGCCCCGGCGTTCCTTCTCCAGCACGTTGGAATAGACGCGCCCGCTGCTGATGCTGTCGGTGCGGCGCGCGGCGACGCCGGTGAATCGTTCGTAATGGCCCAGGTCCAGGTCGGTCTCGGCCCCGTCATCGGTGACGAAGACCTCGCCATGCTCGAACGGGCTCATCGTGCCGGGGTCGACGTTCAGATACGGGTCCAGCTTGCGCAGCCGGACGGTGAACCCCCGGGCCTGCAGCAGCGCCCCCAACGCCGCCGAAGCCAGCCCCTTGCCAAGCGAGGATACGACGCCGCCGGTGATGAAGATGTAACGCGCCATGAGGCCCCCGTGATGTGCAATTCTGTCTTAGCGGGCCGTCCGAATGACGACGATCACGGGACCCACGAAATAACCGATTCGCCCCGTGGCCGCAACGGACCGCAAGTGGAAGGGGGGCGCCTGGCGCCCCCCGCAGTGGTGTCTGTCGTCAGTTCGCCGGTGCGGGCGCGGTGTCCGGGGTGGCGGGTTCCGCCGCGGCGTCGGGCGCCGCCGCCGGGGCCGTCGCGGCGGGTGCCGGGGCGTCGGGGGCAGGC
>NZ_VDDC01000033.1:0-20253 GCF_006239215.1 Paracoccus haeundaensis | reverse complement strand
TCGGGAAACGGCATCAACTTCAATACAAGGTGGGGTCACGACCGTCTGGTGGGCAGCAGCGGTCGTGATACGCTGGATGGATCCATGGGGCGTGACACGGTTCAGGGCGGCAATGGCAATGACCGTATATGGATCGGTGACGGAAACAGGGGTGACGGCGCTCGAGACGTCCTGATGTTTCGGTCAGGCGACGATGCGGATGTCGTCTATGGGTTCGAGAGCAGCCGGGATGCCCTGGACCTCGGCGGAAGAAGTTACAGCGCCACAGAGGTCCGTGAAGGAACGCTCCTGAACTTAGGTGGTGGTGATTCAGTTCTCTTGAACGGGGTCTTCGACTTTATCTGAGGTAGTTTGGAACCTGTTCCGCACATTCGGTTACCACGACGGCGCATCCATATGCCTGTGGTACGGTATCTGGACCAGCAGGAAATCTCGCGGTGTTTGCGCGGACGCTTTGACTTCTGCTATCTTTCGGCCATGGCTCCTCCGCGCCTTACGCGCGGAGGAGGATTACGCTCAGAGCAGGAAGTCATTCTCACCCAGGATGACTTGCCGGGACAGCTCGATCGAGAAGTCAGCCCTTCGGTCACCATCCATATCGGCAAAGATCAGCGTTGTTCCGTTGGCTTGCTGGTAGCGCAACTCGCCTGCAGACCCCGAGAAGCCGTCAGTGCCCACAAACTCGAACGCCTGGTTGCCCGCCAGGCGCAGGTTCGCATCGATTGCTGACAGGTCGATCTTGTCTCCCTGAGCCCGATTGAAATCTGTCATGACATCCCGTCCGGCAGCCCCTGCACCAGAGTCCAGCCGGTTCGTGAACACGAACTGATCTGCGCCCAGGCCTCCGGCCAACTGATCCTTGCCTGCGCCCCCGACCAGCCTGTCATTGCCCAAGCCACCAAAGAGCGCATCGTTGCCGGCGCCACCCGCGAGCGTGTCATTGCCTGCACCGCCCTCCAGCCGGTCGCCGCCGACGCCTCCGTCCAGGAAGTCGTTGCCTGATCCTCCAAACAGCCGGTCGGCATCCAAACCACCCAGAAGCCTGTCATTTCCATCGCCGCCGAGAAAGGTATCGTTGCCTGCCCCACCGTCTAGGGTGTCAGCGCCGAGGCCCCCGTCCACGAAGTCGTTCCCTGTGCCTCCAAACAGGCGGTCAAAACCGAACCCGCCCAGGAGCCTGTCGTTGCCGTCACCACCGAAGAGGCTGTCATTGCCGGCGTTTCCGATCAGAGTATCGGCGCCCAGTCCGCCATTGAGAACGTTGTTGCCGGCATTCCCGGTCACGCTGTTGGCGAGCCCGTTCCCGATGCCGTTGACGTTCGCGCTACCCGTCAGGATCAGGTTCTCTACGTTGGCGGCCAGTTGATGAGAGAACGAGGCGGAGACGGTATCGTTGCCCTCGTCGGCCTGTTCGACCACCCGGTCGCCAGGCGTCAGGTGATAATGGTCGTTGCCACGGCCGCCGGTCAGAACTTCTGCCGCTGATGTTCCATAAAGGGTGTCGTTTCCGGTGCCGCCTGTGGTTCGGTTATCATCCAGAATATTGATCTGGATGACCCTGAGTGTTCCTCCGTCGGCAAATGTCATGTTCCCGGAAAGGCGAACGGTGAGATAAGCATTTTCCGTAGGTTCAGCGAAGTCGTCCCTGATGGCTGAAACCGGGACAGCGACCGAGCGCGTGGTGGGAGAGGTCGAGGCAACCGAGAGTGACCCACTCCCTGACGACGCTCCGATATCTGAGGCAGAGGCCGTTCCGCCCACTGCTGATACGGAATATTCATAGCTGACCCAGTGGCTGGTCATGCCGACAAATTGCAGAGGGACGCTCAGGGACTGACCTTCACGGATAGTGATCACGTCAGGAAGCTCGGCGACATACGTGACGGGTACAGGAGCTGAGGCTCCGATCAAGTCAAATGATGTGTCGAACCCGAGGCTGCGCAGCTCGGCATTGGTATAGGTTCTGCTATTGCCATAGACATCGGTCACCTCGACCCGATCGATGTCCACCGTGCCTGTCGTGTTGGTGCTGGAGAACAGCAGTTCCTGCGACGAGCGACCGTCGGACCAATCGTCACTTCCATAGCCGTATAGGCCTGACAGACCGAATTCGTAGAACGTGGGGTTGCCCCCGGTTCCGAAGCTGTAGCTCAAGTCGCGGTCAAACCAGATGACGACGTCACCGATCTCGTTCGCATCGTTTGCAGAAGCCGCAAACTCAGCCACTGCATTTCCGTTCCGCAGGTCGATCGTGTCCGGCAGCACAAGTTCCGTGAGGACCGGAGCCGTTGTATCCGGGTCGACGCTCCGCACGGTGATCGAGGTATCAACCCCAAGGTCCCGCAGCGCTTGGTCAGTGACAGTCGTCTGGTTACCCAGGTTATCCTCGACGACGACATGGGTGATGTTCAGCGGGCCGGCGATGTTATGGGGCAGCACCGTCGTCGTGTAATCGTGACTGCCGTCTGTCCAGTCGTCACTGTAACCATGGATAATCTGGAGGCTGAACGATCCCAGTGTCGTCGCCAAAGGTCGGTCATAATAGATCGTTACCTGCCTCACCCCGTCGGGATCCTGAACGGAGGCTGCAAAGATCGCCTCAACCTGTCCGTTGCGCAGATCCAGAACCGAGGGGGCGTCGAGAGAAATGATACGGGATGAACCAGTGTCAGGCATGAAAAACTCCAACAAAAGACGAAGCGAAACACGGGCGCTCCAGCTTGGAGCTCATGGACCAATTCCAGAGTCGATCAAGAAGTATCTTGCGCCGACTTTTCAGCCGACTTTGATGCAGCCAAAATGACACAGCAGCCGGGAATGCTGATGGCAATGCATGCCCAACGGTTCCGGTAAGGAGCGGATCTCGATGATACGAAGATCAGTGCTGCTCAAGAGATGAGCCTACTCAGCTCCACCATGCCGGGGCGATGGCAACGACCCCTCCTACTCTACCTTTGTTCTTGGGCCCCCCGCCCGCCGCACGACATCATCCACGCCCGACATCGCGCTATCGAGCTCTGCCATGATCCGGTCCAGTTGGCCCTCGTCACGTTCCTCCCGTAGTCGATCCGATTGACCGCTTGGCTTCAAGTTTGCGCGTAGTCCCTCGCGGCCGGCGCACACGCCGCGACGAGCGGCCCCCGCCCCTCCCGCATGTCCCATCCGCGCGGCGAGAGACGGCAGCGCCCAGAACCGCGAGGTGCTGCGGGCGGTGAGATTGCTGAGGCAGCCGGCATCGACGAGTTCGGCGATCAGCGACAAGGCGGTCCGGCGCGTCACGCCCAGATGATCCATGACCATCGCCGAGCTGATCACCGGCTGCGCCTTCAGATAGGCGATCAGGTCGCCAAGGCGCGACCGCCCGTGTGCAGACGACGCCATGGCCGTGAGACGCGCCAGCTCATGGCGCAGGGTCCCCAGATGACCGAGATCATGAGAGAGGCTCCGCGTGGCGGCCTCCAGGAACGAGGCCAGCCCAGTCATCGGCGACCAGACCCGAAAGCCGGTGCGGGTCAGCGACACGGATGGCGGCACGATCCACACGGCAGCCGCCGGCATCAGCAGGCCCCCTGCCCTCTCGTCCAGCTCATCGCGGTCGACCCTTCGATCAGGAGACAGTCCCTGCAGATGACGCGCGGCACCCTCCACGGCCATGAAGACCAGCCGCTCGGCCACCGGGCTGCTCCGTCGGGAACGGAAGGCATAGCTGGCCGCCGCGCGCCATCCTGCCAGGATCGGAACGTGGGACCAGGCGCGACCAGCCTCCACGACCAGGGGCAGCTCCGCATCCTCGAGACGATCACCCTCGTCGCGTGTCTGACCGATGGGCACGGCGGCCGCTTCGATCCGGCGCAGGGCCGCGACCGGCGCGCCGAACGGATCCCCGGACCGCCGGATGACGGTCAGGACCTTCAGGGCCATCTCGACCGCCCGGGCATCCTCGTCCATCGCGGTGCCGCTGGTGAGACACAGCACCATCGCCTGCGTGGAGATGCGCTCACCTTCAAGCCCGCCCGAGGCGGCAGCCTCCAGAAGGCTTGTCTCCATCCGCCACAGTGCAGCCAGGGCGGGGTCAGCCAGGAGGATGCCCTCAACCCTCGCAGCCTGGGTCTCGGCACTCAAAAGCAGCGATCTGGCATCCATCTGATAACCCATGACTATGCCGCGAATAGTTTAGCATATCTCCAGTATTCTTCAGTTGCCTAGTACTTTTCAAAATGGGTCAAAACCCTCGTCATCCTGCCCCTTAGGCAGACGAGATCGCAAGGGCCTTGGAATACGGCTCAGAGGGCGCCCCGAGGCGCCAAATTCCGTCCCCTGCTGAACACAAAGGATTTGGCCATCCGTACAGCTGCAGCAGATATTGGTATTGCACGCGTTTACAAACGGTCGTTTACTGGCACCTTCAAATTTTGAAAGGTGGCCCTATATGCCGCTGATTGGCTATGCCCGCGTCTCTACGGATGATCAGACACTGCTGCCACAGGCCCAGGCTCTGAAGGCCGCGGGCTGCTCAGTCATTCGCGAGGAGCACGGCTCCGGAGGCAATCGCGCCCGCCCCGTCCTGACGAGCATCCTGGACGGTATCCGTAAGGGAGACACGCTGGTCGTCGTTCGGATCGACCGACTGGCTCGATCCCTCTCGCATCTGCTGGAAATCATCGAGCAGCTCGAAGCAAAGGGCGCGTTCTTTCGCTCGATCGAGGATCCGATCGATACGGCATCGCCCCAAGGCAAGTTCACGCTCCAGGTGCTGGGGGCGGCAGCCGAGTTCGAGCGGGCCCTGATCCGCGAGCGCACGAAAGCGGGACTGGCCAGCGCACGTCTCGAAGGCCGCATCGGCGGAAATCCAGGGCTGCGTGCCCGAAACCCTGACGCGCTTCGCAAGGTGCGCCTGGCGCGGCATGACGGCTACATGGAGCGCGTTGCCCACACTGCAGCGGACTGGGTTCCCCATGTGCGCAGACTGCGCCCACACATGGCCTGGGAGGATATCCTGCGGATCATCAATGCATCCCAGCCCCAGACCCGACAATGGACACAGCCGCGGCTCCTGAGGGCTGTGCGGGCCTACGTTCGGGGCGGATTCCTGCCCGAACAGGTCCTCGGGCGTGCCGCACGGCGCGTTGGTGACGACCGTCTGCCGGCGATCGTGGCTGCGATAAAGGGGGCGGACCCCCACATGACCTTGCAGGCCATCTGCGATCGCTTGGAGGCGATGCGCGAGCGCACCCCCCGCGGTCGGACAACGTGGCAACCCTCGTCCGTTAAGATGCTGCTGGCACAGGCTGAGAAGCTCGGGATGCTGTCCGAGAAAACGATCAAGCGAATGGGTTAACCAGTCGCAGATGTCCTTCGACCAGCAGCCCCGCATGCATGTCTTCAGTCCAGAGTGTAGTGCAGCCGGCGATGAGGGCCGCGGCAACGATCATCGCGTCATACAGCGAAAACCCATAACGCTCAGCCAGTGCGCGACCGACCTCATGCGTGCGCAAGATCACATCCTCGACCGAACAAAGCGCCCGGACTCCTGTTAGGAAACTGGCCGTTTCATCCCAGTCAAGTCCAGCCTTGCGACGGCAATTTACCATTGCCTCGTTCAACACCTGCACGCTGATGCAAGGGGCCACGAGGTGTGCTGGCACGTGATTAGTTGCGCGAGAAAGCGCGTTATACCCGAGTCACCTGTCTACTGCGCAGCAGGCTCGCTGAAGATCAGCAATAACGCTCATCTTACAAGTAGGTAGCTGTAAATAATACCTATTTCCGATAATTGCCAATTGGCAACTACAATGGATTAGCCTCGGCATACTTGCGAAAAAAGGCCAGGAAGGCGCGGTCGGGATTGGCGGCTTCAGGTTTGCCCTTTGCCCATGTACGCCATTCGCCTTCGATGAAATAGATGTCGTAACCTGGGTGGCGCATTCGTGCTGTCTCATAGGTGTCAGTACGAAGGGCCTGCCCGCGTGTGTCGAGCCAAGCTGGTCGCACCCGACCCTCACGCTCCTCGGCACGCACTTTGCGACCAACTTTGGAGTATTGCAGCGCAAGGTCAGCAGCCCCTGCTGCGTCATCATCCTTGCGCCACCAGCGAAGTTCGACATGTGTTACGCTGCGCCCTGTCTTAATAGGTTCGATCGCAACCATGAAATCGGACAGCGCGTTGACCTCAGCGACCGCCGGATCGATTGCACGCAGCTTCAGGTTCGACCATGAAGTCAGTTTGCCTTTTGGCACGCCAAGTACGCCACGCAACGCTTCAAGAGCAAATTTTTCGGAACTGCGCCAGCGAAGGTTCCCGCGCTTCTGAACCATCTCATAAAGGGTAAGCGCGTACTTGGAGGATAGTGCGAACATCACCTCACGCTGAAGACGAGCAAAGACGGTGGAATTGGAGATGATACGTCGCAGACGCGAGGGGATCTCGTACTCAAGCAGCCCGTCGGCGCGGTTTGCCTCAACATTGCCACCCAAGAGTTGCACGCGTTCGATAGCGGATTCACCATCCCAGGTGACGGCGACTTTGACGATTGCAGACATAAGCCGCTCGATGCTCTCGCCGATACGGTCGTTGGAGTTATGAGAACCGCGCAAGGCGGACTTGGCGATGACGTGGCTGACTGGTTTATCGATAGCGTCCCATGCGTTTTCCAGGAGTTGGTTGTAGATACGGCGGTCATTAAGGGTAAGCGGAGTGACCTCGACTAGATCGACTAGTTCGCCCGGCTTTATAATGCTTTCGGCATTTGGGCGGACTTCGACGGTACGATAGGATTTCTCGGCCATTTTCTTACTCCCCAACTCTTACTTTTGTATCGTCAGAGACGTAAGATTTCAACCGTTTCTCGCTTAGCCGGAGGGATTGCACCCGAAATGTAAGGGTTACGTTGGAGGGCAGCGTAGCACAGCACTGCAACACATTGATAATAAAACTCTTTTTTATGGACAGGAGACTAAACTGGCGGCTGCCCAAAAGGTAAGGATACGAATCATCCCGATGCGTATGACATACCGCCCCAATATGTAAGAACAGCCATCCCGATTCGTAGGAATTGGCACCCAAACTGTAAGGATGGGCACATAAAAGTCATTGCTTTACAAACATATAGCCTTGCATGAACAATATGAATCTATGAATTTGAACTTAAGACGTTTCACTTTCATGCTTATGAGGTTGGAAGACTCCCAAGACCCATATGCAAATCTTACGGATTGGTTGCCCCGCTCCCCTAAATGGCTCCTTAAATCCGAACTAAGCCATCAATGACCACAACTATCGGCTTTTTGGCTGCAAACTCGGAATATCCGAACTTTACGGTGCCGTCCTAATAGCTCATGATCTGCTTAAAGTAGCGTGAGGCGCCATGACATCCGTTCTTCCATCCGTAAGTTTGACAGAGTTGACACAGCTCACCAGCCGCGCAAGCACTGTTATCCAACGCCTGCGGGAACGTGTTTTCTCGCCAGGTCATGAGAAACAGCTCAATCTTCGCTTTAACGTCCGAACGGCTGCGGAGATGGTAGGGCGCACCGAGAAGGCAATCCGTGACGCTGAGGGTGACGGTCGTTTGCAGGAACCAGACAAAGATCCCGAAACGAAACGCCGAACAGGATACACATTGGGGCAGGTCAACCAAATGCGGGACGTATTCGGCACGCTACCGCATCGCGCATCCGATGATCCGGCGTTGGTCCTTGCGGTTCAGAACTTCAAAGGCGGTGTCGGAAAGTCTACTATCGTCAGTCACTTGTCACAGTTCTTCGCGCTAAAAGGCTATCGTGTATGCGTGATAGATTGCGACAGCCAAGCGTCCACCACTGCGATGTTCGGGATGAATCCAGACATCGACGTCGATGAAGAAGAAGATACACTGTATCCATTTCTGCGCCATGGTGGGCCAAAGTCGCTTCACTATGCCCTGCGGGCGACTTATTGGCCGGGGATTGCGCTCATTCCCGCAAACCTTGGGCTTTACGACGCGGAGTATGAGTTTGCAGCCCGGATGGCGCGGGAGCCGACTTTCATTCTCGACCGCTTGAGGGATGGGGTCGAAAGCATTGCTGACCAGTTCGACATCATCCTGCTTGACCCGCCACCAGCGCTTGGCATGTTGTCGCTTTCGGTTCTGCGGGCGGCGAACGCACTGCTGATACCGGCACCGCCAAACAATATTGATTTCGCGTCGACAGCACACTTCCTGAAGATGATGGAGTCGACCTTATCGGAGCTGGCCGAACATGGCGGCGCGCGCGAGTATAATTTCGTTAAAATTATTGCCTCGAAGATGAACGATCAAAAATCTGCGCATCTTGCGATTAAAAGGATGATGGATGCGGTGTTCCCGCAGGATATGCTGCAAGCGACGCTGAAGGACAGCGCCGAGATAGACAACGCAACTGCGAACCTGTCCACGGTTTACGAATTGACTGGACCGGCAACTAGAACCGAAACGCACAAGCGCTGTCGCGCCTACTTGGATGCAGTCGGGCGCGAGGTGGAACTTCTCACTCGCAAGACTTGGCCCAGCCATCACAAGGCGCTTCGCAAGGAAGGACTACTATGAGCAAACGTCACAACGCCATAGACGATATCCTGAACAGCTTCGAGGCTACAGCCGTGCCCGAGGAAAAAGCAGGGGCGCGATTTTTGAAACGTTCAAATGCGCTATCCGAAAGCGGAGAACGGGAGGAAAAGGTGCTGCGTTGGGTAGATCCTGCGCAATGCGTCATGTGGGAACGGCACAACCGCGAATATTCGCTGTTAAACGACCAAAATTGCGCCGACCTTATCAACTCGATCAAGGCGCAGGGGCGGCAAGAATTTCCTGCTATCGTCCGCCGGACAGGCGAGGGGTATGAGGTCATCTGTGGCGCACGTCGGCACTTCGCTATCAGTTGGCTGCGTGCAAACAACTACCCACAATTCCGGTATCTGGTAGATGTACGCGACCTGACGGACGAGGAAGCCTTCCGCCTCTCCGACATAGAGAACCGCGACCGCGAGGATATTTCTGATTATGAACGCGCTCGCGACTACGCGAGAGCGTTGGAGGCATATTATGGCGGTCGGCAAAAAGCTATGGCGGAACGGCTGGAGGTCTCCGAGGGCTGGCTCTCACGCTACCTTCAACTGGTGAAGCTCCCGGACGTGATCATCGCCTCGTATGCATCTTTGCGTGACGTGAAAGAGGTTCACGCGCGGATATTGAAGCCGTTGCTGACCAACCCGAAAACCCGCGAGGCGGTGATGAATGTCGCGGGTGAGCTAGCCATGACTCAGGAAGTTGCACGGGCAGGGAAGGGCGATCCAGTTCCCGCCGCGCAGGTCCTGGCCCGCCTAAAGGCCGCGGTCGCCACTCCAAAACGCAAGCGTCCGTCCGCCTCCGTTTCTCGGCGCATAATCCATGAAAGCGGCGTCGCGATGCAGCGCAAGAACGGGAAGGTGACATTGGAGTTCGATGAATTCCTATCTGACGAATCATTGCGCGCCGCGATCGACCTGTTCCTGAAGTCTCGTGAATAATTGACAGGTGGCAATTATGTTATTTTATCGTTTTCTATCAGTCATTAAGCTGGGTTTAATCTTCGATCCTGGATGAGCTGGAATCTTTGCCCTTCAGTGCATCAGGCGGCGCTTTGCTCTTCCATCTGCTAAGCTCAGCACGAAGCCGGTGCCTCGGACGAAGTCAACGAGGTCATAAATGGGGCGTATGTCAATGGATCGAATCGAACTGATATTCTCCCCCACCACACGGGCAGCCTTGAGTTAGCTGTTGATCGTTTCTTGAAGCTCGGCAATTTTCTTAAGTATGTCGTCGAATGACGGCGGTGTCTGGTCAAACATCATCGGCGCCATCGCCCGATAATCGGCTCGCAAGTCTTTGACCCGCTTTTCGTCAGGCATCAGCCGAAGTGTGCCTGGCCGAGCCGTTTCGTAGCTGGCCCAGCCCGAACGGAAGAAGATCGTTTTGTGCTGTGCCACTTGCGCCAGCAGATCAAGATCGGCGACGGCGGCTTTTCCCTCGTCGGTGTCGAAGAGCGTGGCGAGGTCGTAGTAATGCCGCGAGAAATATTGTGCTGTCGGAGATTCTGCAGGGCGATGTGCCTCTGCATGGAGCGCAGTCGCCTTTTCCCAGAATGTGCGCCCCGCTGACAGTACGGTCACGCTGGTGTCGGGTTCTGCGAAGAACTCGGGATAGTCATCGGCCGCGTATGGGCGGATGACCTTCTCTTCGGTCGGCCAGGGATCGCCGCGCGCGCCAAGTTCGAGTTTTACGCGCGGGGTGATGTAGGCCATGCCCTTATATTCAGAAGTGGGAAACGCCGTCGGGTAATGGAAGTTGACGGTCTGAGCGTCGCCGGGGTCGATCTCCAGCGACCACTCGCCGTTGGCTGGCTCGCCCAGCTGTTCGACGATCGCGGCGCGAAGCGCCGGGAGAAGTTTCTTGGCAATGTGCCGCTCAACGTCGCTGACCAGGTCGTTAATAAGCCGGGCTGCCTGCTTCTTGCTGATCCCCTCCTTCTCGGGATCGCGATCGCCCTTGTAACCTAGTTCCGCACGATCGAACGACAAATCGATATCCTCGGAGAAACGGCGTATCGCGCCGAATGCCTTGGAGAGCGATGTACCACCCTTAAAGACGAGAGACGCCGTCGTTCCTTTGCGCAGGCCGAACAAGCGCCTGAGACTCCAGCAGACCCAGAAGTCCTTTTCGATGATCGTGTCGGCGACGCCTCGGACGGCGCTGGTCTCCCCGAAAAGAGCAGCGCGGTCTTCCGCGGGAAGCAGCGCGACCTTATCCACCGATATCGGCCGTCGCTGCGTTGGCGATCGTGACAAGCGTCGGCCGCATCCAGGCGGGTGCTTGAACGGCACTCGAAGCCAGCGTCTTTTTGTCGTTGGCCGACAGCTGCCGCGCAGCGACGCGCGCGACGTCGGCCGCGCGCACGGGGCCGACATGGCGAAGGGCCTGAACGACAGTGCCGGCTGCGCTTCCTGGCGCAACGAGATGCTTGGGCGAGGCGTGGCGAAGATCGACGACACGCTTGCCCAGCACAACGCGCCGCGACGGACCATTGGTCAGGTAAGTGCTTTGGGCCGGAACCTGAGTGGATAGACCAAGCGCATTCGCTGCCCGTGCACCAGCAATTTGAACCTGAGAGCCAGTCTCCCGGGCAAGCGCATGGGCGACGTCATCGGGAGCTGGCGAGAGTGCTCCGAGCTTCGGATGCATCTTGGGGAAGTCGTATAGCCCGCGCGCGAGACGACGAAGCTGGCCTCCCTTTACTAGCCGGGAGAGAGCCTGGTCGATGGATGAGCGGGCGGCGACGGCTAGGAAATCACTGGGCGTGAAGACGCTGCCGCGTCCGCTTGCGCGAACACGCCTCATCACTCGATCACGAACAGATACAGCCGGGGCTTTCATATGTCAGAAAATATACTATCTTTTTCTGACATTCAAGTAGTGTCTCTAAGGAACTCTAGGATGCAGTTTGGGTGGGCGGCAGGTAAGTGCGATCGTTGCGGGGCGCGCGATTAGTCGCTTCCAAGGCGAGCTGCGGATGCTCTGCCGCGCTTCCATCGGGCAGCTTCCTGCGCCTAAATGCCTTAACCTGTAGGCTTCAATGGTCCGCTATGCGGGACCAAGCTGACACGGGAGGAGATCATCGCCCTCCAGGACACTTGCGATCTGCTGCCCGGCCCCTTTTGATCGCTACGCCAAGCCGCTCACTCGGCAGCCTGCCCCATTTCCCGTGCGACGATCCTTTCGATCCGAGGGACGATTTCACCGCAAAGAGCAAGGTCAGCCTTCGCCAGCGTGTCGCTTTCAAGCATCTGGCCAGTAATATCGTAGTTGTTCTGCAGCCGACTGCTGTAGATGTCGCGGAAGCGAACCGCTTCAGCATCCGAGTTTCGGAACTCTACCTCGAAGTCCTTTGCGGGCAGTCCGCGGTCATGAGTCTGATACGCCCGGATAATTGTTGTGCCGATGACCAGCGTCGTCGATGCGTTCCGATACTGCTCGACCAGTTCCGCAGGCAAATTCTGGCCTCCGTAGGCCAGAATGCCATCGAACAACCCCGCACAACGCACGGAGGTGTATGCCGAGACGTGCAGATCGTCGTTTATGCCCTGCATCGTCTCATCGATCGACCGCAGTTCCTGGGCCCAGGCAGGCGAAGCGCTCAGCACCGCAGCCAGAACTATCATTCGCATGCCAAACCTCCCGCCGCACCTCAATATCATTGTCACGGCCCGATCGGAGCGCGCAACCTTTACGTGCATACAGTTTCACTTATTGAATATGTCTGTCGCAGCACGATCAGCAGAAAGACATTGCGGTGGGCCCGCTGCGACAAGGTCGATATTAACTGGGAGGGCTCCGATACCTTCGATCACCGCCAATGTTGACCTAACGCCTGTTTATCGTCGTCACATTCGTGTGGCAACTTTTGCACATCGATGTGCTCGTCTTGTTAAAAAATCCGAGCTTTTCACCGCAGAGCGAGCATGTCTGTTTTGATGCTTTCGCCATAGGTGCTGCGACCGCGGCTTTCGTCGGACCCATTCTGTTTTCACGGGCATAGAGTTCCAGCTCGTCCTTAAGACGCCTGACGCGATAACGGATGTATGCACCCCGCAGTTGTCCCTCGTCGCTTCCCGCCTCCGCAGTTGCTCGGGCCTTGGCGGCTTTATCCATTTCTCCGCGTTCGATCTCCTCCCACACAATGCGATACAGCTCATCTTCAACAAGTCGCCCATCCAGACCGAGTGCCCGAGCTTTCAATGTCTCGAAGTTCATGACCTTTGCCCTCCATTTGCGGCTCCACGACAAACCTTCCAACCGTGGCCATTAGAGAAGATTTCGCGCAATAAGAGTCCTTCGTTAGCTTTCGACCGTGAATCAATCAACCTCAGGCTGCACCAGCTAGGTCATGTTGACAAATGGCGGATCCACAGGCGGATCGATGTGATGTCAACGAAGCCAAGGTAGCTTTCGGCGGTCTTGTCATAGCGGGTGGCAACGCGGCGGGCATTCTTGAGCTTGTTGAAGCACCGCTCGACGAGATTGCGCAGGCGGTAGAGGGCCCGATCCACGACGACGCGCAACCTGCGGGACTTGCGCATTGGGATCACCGGGACGACGTTGCGCGCTTCCATCGTTTTGCGAACCTTGTCGGAGTCATAGCCTCGATCTGCGATCAGCACAGCAGGCGTGGGCAGATTATCGTCCATGACCAAGTCAAAGCCCCGATAATTCGATGTTTGACCCGGTGTGATGTCCGACCTCATGGGCAGGCCTGCGCCATTGACGCGAAGATGGATCTTGGTCGTAAAGCCACCTCTTGAGCGGCCAAGACCCTGTCTCGGAGTCCCCCTTTTGCGCCCGCTGCCTGATGATGGGCGCGGACCACTGTGCTGTCGATCATCTGGAGTGTATCCGGCACAATCCGGCTTTCGTTCAGGGCCTCCAGGATCTGCTCCCACAAACCTGCCAAGGTCCAGCGTCGGAACTGGCGGTAGACGCTGGACCACTTCCCGAACTCTGCCGGCAAGTCACGCCACGGCGAGCCTGTCCGGGTTCGGCATGGCCTTGAACCAGTGGCGGCTCATGCTTCACTCCAGAAAATCCCATCAAGAACCAGCCGATGGTCGGTAGGTTTGCGCCCGTTCGGCGCTCGGACGGCCATAATGAAGCGCTAGTGAAAAGCCCATTCTTCGTCCGACATCAAATCTCGTGCCAAGCTGGTCTCCATCACAGATACCAGCTTGAATCACGATCAGCGCGCCCTGTGAATCCCTTTTGTCAACACGGCCTAGTCGCAAGCATCGCACGGCTGGCGCCTGTTCCGTTAAGAAGGGCGGAAAGCGGACGTTCAATGTTTCGTCGATGCCGACGCTGAACTCGCTAGGCTCAAACGGGATAAATGTTAGCTGTTCGGCGATATCTCGCCATCTTGAGCGAGGGAACAAACTCGCTCCCACTAAGTCCTGATGGAAGGAAGCCCGTGCGTATCGAATCCGTAACCCTATCCGGCTTCCGCTGCTTCGGCCCCACCCCTATAACCGTGCCGATCGCAACCGAGATCATGGCTGTCGTTGGCCCGAACGCGGCAGGCAAGACGGCCCTGCTTCATGCCCTTTCGAAGCTGTTTGGCGTGTCCCGTTCGCAGCGCACTGTTCAGCGATCTGATTTCCACCTTGGGGCAGATGACGATCCCGAAGACCGTGAACCGAAGGGTTTGTTCATTGACGTGCTGATCGGATTGCCAGAGCTGGCCGACGGCACAGCGACCCCGGAAACGATAGCGCCGTCGTTTCGACACATGCAGATTGCGAAAGTAGGTGATGATCCGGTCTGTCGCCTACGTCTCGAAGCTCGATGGGAGGATGACGGAACCATCGAGGGCGAAGTTTCCCAAGATTTGTTTTGGGTCGATACCCTCGACGACGACCCGGCCGAAGACAAGTGCCACCCGGTCTCGGCAGCGGATCGTGGTTTGATTCAGCTCTATTATACACCCGCGAGTAGGGACGCGGCTGCCCAAATCAAGGCGACCACAGGTGCGCTGGCCGCTCGTCTGCTCCGGGCTATCGAATGGTCATCAGAAACCGAGGAGGCAGTGGAGGAGGCTTCTGAGAATCTGGCGACTGCGTTCGAGAAGGAAACGGCCATCGCCACGATCGGCAAAGCCCTGCAAACGCGCTGGTCGGGCCTTCACGACGAAGTTGTCGATACGAAGCCACGCCTCAGCCTGGTCAGCCGCCGGTTTGAAGAGGTGGTCAACAAGATCGCCGTGATCTTTGAGCAAGGACCGGACGGTCAGGAGCGCGGCCTCGATGCCTTGAGCGATGGCCAGCAATCGCTGTTCTATTTTGCGTTAGCCGCGGCCGTTTTCGATCTGGAGCGCCAAGTTGTCGCCGGAACGGTCGAGGGCTTCTGTGATGACACCCTACGGATTCCCGCGCTTACGCTGTTCGCGCTAGAAGAGCCAGAGAATCATCTTTCGCCCTACTTCCTCGCACGGATCATTCGCCAGGTCCGCTCCTTGACGGACTTAGATGGCGCCCAGGCCATCGTTACAAGTCATTCGCCGGCGGTTCTGAGCCGCGTCGATCCGCTTGAGGTCCGTTATTGCCGCTATGATCCGAAGACGCGCGTTTCGACGGTTAAAAAGATCAAGATGCCGACAGGCACTGACGAGACGGCGAAGTTCGTCCGCGGCGCGATGCTGGCCTATCCTGAACTCTATTTTGCTCGGTTCGTGCTACTGGTGGAAGGCGATTCCGAACGGATTGTTCTGCCTCGCCTTGCTGAGGCGCTCGATCTCCTGATTGACCCCGCCTTTGTCGCGATCGTCCCCCTGGGCGGGCGGCATGTGCAGCACTTCTGGCGGTTGCTAAAACATCTGGGTATTCCGCACGCTACCCTTCTGGATCTCGATTTGGGTCGCGAAGGTGGCGGCTTTGGCCGGGTCAAGACAGCGATCGAAAAGCTCATCGAGTTTGGCGCTCCGAAAGCTGCACTTCTGAAGATCGAGGGCGGTACGTTGTCTGACGAGAGATTTGCGAAGATGCACACTTGGCAGGACGAGGAAGATTGCAAGGTTCTGAATGGATGGGTCAATTGCCTCAAGCGGTATGGCGTCTATTTCTCAACACCGCTCGATCTCGATCTTGCCATGCTCGAAGCATTCCCTGATGCATACAAGGCGATCATCCTCAAGGGGGGAGGGCCAAAAATGACGGTCGATAAGGCGGCCGAGGCCGTGCTCGGGACGGCGGGGCCAGGAACCACTATCTACACTGGTCCGTTCAAAGACTATCCGGCGCTTCTGCCTGCTTACCGTTATCACTTCCTCACCAACAGTAAGCCTGCAACGCATCTCGCGGCTCTGACCCACATCAAGAAAAAGGATCTAGCAGAGAACATGCCTCCGGTTCTAGCTGAGGTTCTCCGGCATATCTCCAAGTCGTTGCGGCGGGATTAGCTATGGCAGTGCTTTTGCGACGGGTTCGGCCGGAGGATTGGAGGCCCGTGGGGGTAAACGCACTCGAAGCGAATGCGCTTAAGGTCGTGCGTTCGACGGACAACCGATCCGTTATCGCGGGCCCCGGTGCGGGCAAAACCGAACTGCTGGCGCAGCGCGCTGCCTATCTCCTCCAGACAGGCGAAGCGCCGCCGGCAAGGCGGATTCTCGCGATCAGCGTTAAGCGTGACGCTGCAACGAACCTCGCTTCGCGCGTTCGTCAGCGCTGCCATCGCAATCACGCCGGGCGCTTTGACTCCATGACGTTCGACGCCTTTGCCAAAGGATTGATCGACCGATTTGGACAGGCGCTTCCTGATCGCTGGCGGCCACGTCCCGACTACGAGATTATATTTCCCAACGACCGGGATTATCGCGATTTCTTGTATCAGCAGGCTGGCACACCTCCGTCATCTGTGGGCACCTACGCTGACCTCCAAGGCATCGCAGTGAAGACCTTTGAGCGGCGTCATCTGGTCGGAACCCCGCTACCGTTGGGCGGCTGGTCATATCCGACAGTCGGCGAGTGGGCGGCGGAGCGGCTATGGCAAAGGTCACTCCATGAGGGGAAAAAAAGCGTCCTGTCATTCCCTATGATCGGTCGCCTTGCTGAACTCCTGTTGCGCGTCAATCCGATGGCGCGCGACGCGCTTCGCCTGACCTACTCGCATCTGTTTATGGATGAGTTCCAGGATACGACACAGGTTCAATACGATCTGGTTCGCACGATCTTTCATGGCACAGATACGACTTTAACTGCCGTTGGCGACAACAAGCAGCAGATCATGCGTTGGGCAATGGCGATGGACGACCCCTTCGCTGCCTTTGACGTCGATTTCGCCGGCAAGCGAACACCGCTTTATAACAACTATCGTTCTTCGCCAGAACTCGTGCGCATCCAGCATGTCCTTGCACAGGCTCTGGACACTCGCGCCGTAGCACCAGTCTCGCAGACCACGGGCACAATCGCCGGAGACAGTTGCGCAATCTGGGATTTCTCCTCGCCGGAGGTCGAGGCGGCTTACTTGGCTGCATTCGTTGCCGCTGAGATGAGGAAACACAACCTCGGCCCGCGGGATTTCGTTTTGTTGGTTCGGCAGAAGGCGTCCGACTATGCGGTCGTCCTTGAACCAGCCTTCAATGCGGCCGGCATTCCCCTGCGCAACGAAGCAGGAACAGTGGGGGCGGTCATGCTACAAGAGTTGCTGGCGGAAGAAGCGTCTGAGCTGGCAATTGCCATTTTGCGCCTTGCTATGACCAACCGCGCTGGTCGGTATTGGACGGAATCCCAAGAGGCGCTTGCGGCCTTGCAAGGCATCACGCCGGATGACGAAGCGGCGCAGTCTAGACTTGCCCGCGAACTGGATGCTTATGCAATTAATCTATCGAAATCGCATCCTACCCCGCCAAAATCGAACGCGGCGGCACGAGCGATCATTGACGACATCTTATCATTCGTGGGTCGAGATCGGTTGATTGCAGTTCACCCCGCTTATGGTCAGGGAGGCTGGCTGGAAAAAGTGCTGGATGCCGCTGCCGTGCATTTATACGCGTCGTCAGTCAGCGGCGGCGACTGGTCAACGGCGCTCGACGCCTATGAAGGCGTCCACGCAATACCTTTAATGACAATCCATAAGAGCAAAGGGCTTGAATACCACAGCGTCATCTTCATCGGTCTGGACGACGGCGCGTGGTGGAGCTTTGCCAATGACCAGCTCGAGGCCACGGCAGGGTTCTTCGTCGCTTTCACACGCGCGAAGCAACGGGTTATCTTTACCTATTGCGGTCGCAGAGGAGCACGAAGCACGATCGCTGCGCTATACGGCTTGCTGGAAAAGGCAGGCGTCAGAACATACAAGATGACTTGAGGTGAACCACTAGGACCCAACGATAAGTGGTGGATTCTACCAACACCTGAAGAAAGAAACGAGCTTCAAGTCTCTAGGATCACAACCTTTTACTGGCCTGCTAAGCTGTCTTCAGCTTCCAAGCGCCTGATTTCACCTACCAGCCATTGAGATGTGGTCTGCATGAGCACTAGCTCAGAGACGGTCGAGCGTCCGCAAAGGGCCGGTGCGCTTCACTCACACATAGACGTGATGGCTTAGCCGCAATGCTGCCGAAGCCTGCAAAGGGCATAAAGTGATTCTCGCATACCCCCTGAAACCCTGTAAGCGTCCGGTCTGACTGCCCTGCCGCGTGGTGAGCGTGGGAGATAGTGTCCGCTATAGATGGTGGACACTATGGTGCGAGCGTGGCGCGTCGGACAAAGCGGCTTTGGACGGACGAAGAGAAGCGGTCGATCTGCCTGCAGACGACGGCTCCGGGCGTTTCGGTTGCGCAGGTGGCGCGCCGTTATGCGGCGAACGCCAACATGGTGTTCAAGTGGCTGCGCGATCCGCGTTATGCCCCTGAGACAACGACAGTGGCGGCTACCCCTGCCTTCCTGCCCGTGGAGATCATAGACCATGTCAGGAAGGATGATCTGGTTGTGACCAGCGAGCCGACACGTCCACAGGAACTGATCGAAGTCGAGCTTGCGGGCGGTCATCGGATGCGCATCACCGGCAGCTACGATCCTGAGGCGCTGGCGCGGCTGATCCGGGGGCTGACAGCATGATCCCGGTGCCAGTCAGCACGCGGGTCTGGCTGGCGGCCGGGGTGACGGACATGCGCAAGGGCTTTGCGGCACTGGCCGCGCAGGCCGAGGCTGTGCTGAAGCAGGACCCGTTTGCCGGGCATCTGTTCGTCTTCCGCGGCCGTCGCGGCGACTTGGTCAAGGTGATCTGGTGGGATGGCCAGGGGGCCTGCATGTTCATGAAGCGGCTGGAACGGGGCCGGTTCGTCTGGCCCGCGGCCAAGGAGGGCAAGGTGGCACTGACGCCGGCGCAGTTGTCGATGCTCCTGGAGGGGATCGACTGGCGGACCCCGGAACGGACGTGGCGACCCCTTGCCGCGGGATAGTCAGCCAGTCGTGCAATCAATGATTCCCACAAGGAATACAGTGGGATAAACTGCGTGTATGCTCGATCAAGCCTTCACCCTGCCGGAAGACCCCGAGGAGCTGCGCAGCTTCACTGCGCGGCTTCTGGCCGAGGTGAAGTCGCAGGCGATCCTGATCGAGAAGCTTCGCCATCAACTGGCCGGTCACCGCGCCCATCGGTTCGGGGCATCGTCCGAGACGGTGGAACAGCTTCAGCTTGCCCTCGAGACCAGCGAGATCGCTGCCGCTGCTATGACGGCGCGGATGAAGCTGCCCGACATCGAGGAGAAGGACAAACCCAAGCGTCGTCCGATCCCGGACCACATCTCGCGGATGGAAGTGGAACTGACCCCTAGCTCCGATGCCTGTGCCGATTGCGGCGGCTGCCTGCGCCGGATCGGGGAAGATGTGACGGAAGAGCTGGAATACGTCCCCGGGCGCTTCATCGTGAACCGGATCGTCCGCCCTCGGCTGACCTGCTCGTGCTGCGAACGCTTCGTGCAAGCCCCGCTGCCCTCGCGCCCGATCGAGCGCGGTCGCCCGGGGCCGGGCCTCCTCTCCCATGTCTTGGTCAGCAAGTATGCCGACCACTTGCCGCTCTACCGCCAAAGCCAGATCTTCGACCGTGAGGGGCTCGATCTGGATCGCTCCACGCTGGCAGACTGGGTCGGCAAGAGCACGGCCTTGCTGGAGCCCTTGGCTGACGCCATTGGCCGCCACGTCCTGTCGGCCGAAGCGATCTTCGCCGATGACACGCCGGTGCGAATGCTCGCCCCCGGCACCGGCAAGACCCAGACGGCACGCCTCTGGACCTATGCCCGCGACGAACGGCCGTGGGCAGGAACCGCGCCACCGGCGGCTTGGTATCGGTTCTCGGGAGATCGGAAAGGCCAGCACCCCAAGGATCACCTCGCCCGCTTCCGCGGCTGGATGCATGCCGACGGCTATGCCGGATTCGAGGATCTCTACCGCTCCGGCGCCATCCGCGAGGTCGCCTGCATGGCCCATGTCCGGCGCAAGTTCGTCGACATCCACAGGTCGCAAGGCTCCCCGATTGCAGAAGAGGCCATCGGCCGGATAGCTCAACTCTATGCCGTCGAGAAACAGGCCAAAGGGTCGCCACCTGAACGCCGCGCCGAATTGCGACGCGCCCATGCGGCCCCGGTCTTTGACGACCTGGAGCGATGGCTGGCCATGCAACTCACCACGATCTCTGGCAAATCCCCGCTGGCCGCGGC
>NZ_VDDC01000032.1:0-431 GCF_006239215.1 Paracoccus haeundaensis | reverse complement strand
ACTGGCGACGGGTCGCTACACGCTACGACCGATGCCCGAAGGTATTCCTATCCGCCGTCGCCCTCGCAGCAACCGTCTTGTTCTGGCTATGAAACGAGAACGAGATGCCGTATCCGATATGCCCTGACCAGAATGGAACGCCTGCGCCCATACCTCGACCACGGCATCCTCGAACTCGACAACAACGCTGCCGAACGTGGCATGCGCGCCGTCGCCCTCGGCCGTAAAAACTACCTCTTTGTCGGCTCCGAGGCAGGCGGCAAGGCCGCCGCCATCGCCTACACCCTAATCGAAACGGCCAAGCTAAATGGTGTCGACCCACAGGCTTGGCTCGCCGACACTCTTACGCGCATCTCGGACTACAAAATCACCAAGATCGATGAACTGCTGCCATGGCACTGGAACGGGTAGCGGTTAGACCGGACGCTTAC
>NZ_VDDC01000031.1:0-28426 GCF_006239215.1 Paracoccus haeundaensis | reverse complement strand
GCAAGGCCGCCGCCATCGCCTACACCCTAATCGAAACGGCCAAGCTAAATGGTGTCGACCCACAGGCTTGGCTCGCCAACACTCTTACGCGCATCTCGGACTACAAGATCACCAAGATCGATGAACTGCTGCCATGGCACTGGAACGGGTAGCGGTTAGACCGGACGCTTACGAAACCCTTATCAAATGAGCGGGATAGTCAGGCGATCCATGCGTGCAGCCATCGGCATACCTGGCCGCAGCCCCGACCTGCGACAAAGGGCATGCAATCAGCTGACTACCTGTGGGGGCCTAAGCTCACGCGAAGGTGTGGCACCATAACACTATAGTTCGCATGCGTTTGTTCGGGATCAGTGAAATTCGCGCTATAGTTCCGTCAGATACGCACTCTTCCGCCCGCGCAATGTTAGCTGTTTAGAAAGGAGATGCCCATGACGTATCCTGCGACGACACGCCGAACCCTGCTGCGCTTCGCCGGCGCCGCCGCGGCAACGGGCATGTCAGGCCCTTTGTGGCCCGCCTTGGCGCAGCAAGGTCTGGCGCCCACGGCCTCGATGCGCGGAGGTGCCAACAATTACCGCCCCGGTGCGCCGGTCGTCGACCGCATCGGCGGTGGCGGGTTCTGGATGACCGGGACCGTCCGTCGTGCCGGGGACGGGGCGCCCCTCGCCGGGCAGCGCATCCAGATCTGGGCACATACGACCGAAGGGCAGGAACGTGACCCCCACAGCCACGGCGCCACGCTAACCGATGCCGGGGGCGTGTTTCGTTTGGAGATGCCGCAGATCATCCCGGCCTTTGGTCAGGCGCACGGCCATCTGGCATATGACAGCCCCGGGTTTCAGACCGTCTTCCTGCGTCCCGTGCTGGGGCGGGCCAGCGACACCAGTCTAACGGCGGATTTCGTGCTGCAGCCGGTCTGATCCGCGTGGCTCTGCCCCCCTTTGGAGGCGGCATTCTGGTCTGGGCACTTGTCGGGACGGCTTGGACCGTGCCGTTCATCGCCGCCGCGAACAGCCCGTTGTTGGCATGGCGCGATCCAATCTATGTTCTTGCCGGCTTTGCCGGAATCACTGGATTGGCCCTGTTGCTGGTGCAGCCGCTGCTGGCGTGTGGGATTTTGCCGGGCCTGTCCTTGCTGACCTCTCGCCATGCTCATCGTTGGATCGGAGCAGGGCTGGTCGCCTCGGTCGTGGTTCATGTCGCGGGGCTGTGGGTGACCAGCCCGCCGGATGTGGTGGACGCGCTGCTGTTCCGGTCGCCAACCTCATTTTCGGTCTGGGGGGTGATCGCGATGTGGGCGGTGTTTGCGTCCGCCATGCTGGCGGCCGGCCGTCGCCGGCTGCGGCTGCGCCCGATGACATGGCGCCGGGCGCATACGGGGCTTGGCGCGGTGATCGTCGCGGGAACCGTCGTGCATGCCTTGCTGATCCAAGGCACGATGGAAACATGGTCCAAGCTGGTGTTGTGTGCGCTCGTGGTGGCGGCAACGGCGTTGATGTTCGCGGGCTCAAAGCGGCCCACCATCCGACCGCGCTAAAGGCACTGTGCGATCATGGCTTTCTTGACTTACTGCGCCGCTTTGAGCCTGCCCCGAACGAGGGCCGGGGGCTGCAGGTCCGACAGATCAGCAACGCCTATCGCTTGTCCGCCCCTAAACGCGCCCTTGCGCTTCTCGGGCGGTGGGCTGGTCGGCCAGCTGCACCGGATGATGACCAAGCAGCGCGCAAGGATCGTGCCGCTATGGAAGCGGAGCATGTCGAAACCCTCGATCTTGCTGGAATGGCAGCGTTCAAGATCGAGGACTCAGATCCTGCGAAGGCTCTAGCATTGATGGGCAAAGCCATAGATTTACGCGAGTCCGCCAAGCGGACTGAATCCCAATCTACCTCTTTCTCTTATGCTTGAAGCCGATCATGACGCCGCACATCGGGACGCTAACGCGCCTCTGCGGCAGTTCCGACCCAAACAAATCAGGCGGATGGGCGAACGCAGCATCCTTAGATCAAACCGCAGTTCTGGCGGCACGGTTGTAGTGGCTGTGAATAACAGCCTGTTGCGGCCGGGATGCGATACCAGACCGTTTCGCGCCGTTATGCGTTTCTGAAGGAGCTTTTTTGCGGCCTTTGGCCTGTGCTGCGCCATCGCAGGGTCGGTGTCTGCAAACAGCATTTCAGGCCGAGCAAGCGTGATCGACGGTGACACCATCGAAATCAGGGGCGAACGCATCAGACTTGCTTCGGTCGATGCACCTGAATCCCGGCAGACTTGTCTTGACGCTAAAGGCCGCGCCTGGCGCTGTGGTCAACAGGCGGCTTTAGCGCTGTCAGACAAGATCGGGCGCAGTCCGATAGTCTGCCTTTCGGAAGGCAGGGACCAGTATGACCGCATCCTCGGAGAGTGTAGCGTGAGCAACGTGAGCTTGTCTGCGTGGCTGGTCAAGAACGGTTGGGCAGTGCCCTATAGTGATCGCGTAAGCCGCCACTACCCCGCAGCACGGCGGGCAAAGGGCGCCCGACGCGGCATCTGGGCAGGTATTTTCCAGAGACCGAGCGGATGGCGCAAACAGTACCAGTGACCATAGGAAAGTTATGAAGATGGATGTGATTTAAACAATTCTGCTAAGCGATCAATTTCAGTAGCATTACTATCAGATTGGATAGGTTGCGGCATTATATTTCTAGGTGGTGTATATTTCACACTTTTACAGAATGCTTCAAGCATCATACGGTGTTGCTTCGAGCGAGCTAAATTGCGTAGCGCAAAATAAACTACAGTTATTTGATTATCAGCGAAATTAGGCGCCGCCTCTTGAGCAAAACGCAACCCAACATCAAAACTTTCGATATTCCTAAAAGCATCGTCTAAGGATAAAGCGCCGACAGCCCCACGAGCGTTGTTGAGCCACCGTAGAACTTCGATTACTCGATCTTCCTGCCCTTGCTGTAGCAGCTGTCTAAATAAAGCCCCCCTGACACGCGGATGAGTCTTTGTATTTAGTATTAGCGGTGTTTTAGAGGCAGGCCAATCACCACGCGTCAAGCGAACAGCAATGCGCTCTGCTTCGTTGGGGTTACACTTATAATTTACAGACTCAAGAAATTTTATAATCTTTGAATAATTACCAAGTTCATCTAAAGTTTCCTCGATTGCGGCGATATGAATCGGCCTAATACTAGATATTTGCCTGGCGCGATATGTAGGTTCTGCTTGTAGAACTGTATATGCTGGTAGAAATAGTTCTGAAACTGAGCTTCGCGTTTGGTGTTTCAATAAGTTAAGAATCCAATAAATGTCTAATTCTGGGGTTGGGTGCATTGTTGCTATTAAATCTCCAAGAGATTCTCCAAATACAGGAAAGTACTCTTCATTTAAAATATTGACAACATCACTGTTGACGGGAGCTTGGATGCGAGATAGCAATCTGAAAATTTCTCCATAGAAATCTGTAAGTCCGTATTTAGCCCATGGTAAAAAACCTTCTAGTACATTGATTGTGTAATCAATATTTAAAAAAGCATCCGCATTGTACTTATTTCGGATAGGTTCAAGTAAAATAGCCCTCAGCTGATGGGCATGAGGTAAGCCTGTGATTACTGGTTCATTAAGTATAGCTTCCTCGTAATCCTCAACAAATTCTGTAATTATTGCTGCTCTCAGGTTCTTGATTTTTATACGCAAACGTCGTCTAGAACCGTTGCGCTCCGACCTTTGAAACCTTTTTCGTTGTTCGCTAGATATGATCGCGTTGTGATACTTAGCTTGCTTATCTAGCAGATGGCTAATATCTCGCTGTGTTAAGTCAATGTCTGTCAGGTCAATGCCCAAAAGTATTCGTCTAGCCGATATGCCAGAGACATCTTCTGCGATATTTGCCAATTCGGCTGTATCTGTGGTATCCGCCGCCAGTACTAGTTCTGCAGCTTTAAGAGCTTTGGTCAATAATTGGGATTGTGACATCACAAATGGTCATCTCTGCATAAGGATCATCAAGCAAGCTGCCAACCGACAGCCCTTCTTCGAGTAGCGCCTCTCTTATAACGCCTCTAGCTACCTGCATACGCTCTTTATAACCTGGCTTGGTTCTAAAAAAGGAATTATCCTCGTCGTTTTTATAGCGTATATCAAAAACATCGATATCATCACGTAGACATCTAACCTCTATACGAGAGAGGGGGTTCATTTCATTTTTTTTATCATTTAGTCGCCGTGCTTCATCACGCAAATCAATAAGCGTAAGCCGAGGTTCGGTGTCAAAGTCAAATACAGGTCCTAATAAACGTTGGCCTATTAATTCTTTTCCATCCACTTGCCAGGCATCGTGTCCATCATTCGTTTTAGTAAGCTGTTCATTGAATGCACTTCTTATTTGAGTTGACTTAGTTGTTTCTTCGGTTTTATGGGAACCTTCATATCCTCCGCCAACCCCTTTCAGGGGGTTTAGACTTAGAATTGCTTTTGCACTCCCAGTCAACAAGTTACTTTTCTGCTTGCTTCTATGAATTTCTTGCGGACCCATTGGTTTCTGTCGCCGTACGCTGTTTCGGTCCACGATAAAGTCTTGCGCAGGTCTAACAAAAACTACTGCGCAACGGAAAACAGCTATTGAAAATATAATCGATGTTTCGCTACCTCCGCCCAATCGCTCTTTGTTAAAAATTACATCAGCATGTAAGGTGTAATGCGATGAATTTTCTTTTGACCTACGAAATATAGCATCTACCACTACTAGGCTCTTTAAGGTGCGATGCGTATTATCAGATTTATCTGGTAAATTTTTTTCTTCGCTCACTATATTTTTAACCCCGCTTTGTTCGCTGTCACTCTAGCTGGGCAGCTTGGTTAGGCAAGTTGTACAACGCAGTGCCGTCTAAAAGACTGTTCGTTATGTTCTAGGAGCTATGACAGAAAAACGGTCGGTTTTCTTGCGATCTGATTCTTTAGTGCCAGCGGTCCATAGGGCGCCAGAAAACCCGTTGCAGAAATCAGCGTCAAGTTGCGGGGTCTGTGTTGCCTTTCTTGACGATGCCGAAGTGGCTGCTTTGCCTTTTCAAGTCCGCCGTTTACTTAACGGCCTATAAGAATTCTTGCCTTGCCGCGTATAGCGGACAGCTCCTCCGCTGAAATCTTCCCCTTGGCTTTGGCCTTTCGGGCACGCCAGTCCAGAGACTTGACCTGATCAGCCAGAACCGCGCTGTCCCGTGTGTCGTCTATCGGCACCTCAAAGGGATAGCCTTTGCGTTTCGTGGTTAGCGGGCAGCACAACATTAGGCCAATACGATTGTACGCAGCCGGCGATAACACAACAGCGGGACGATGCCCGGCTTGCTCATGACCGGCTTGGGGTGAAAATTCCAACCAGACGATCTCACCTGCCTCCGGCACATACTCCGCCATCAAAGCACTTCCTTTCCAATGGGCATGCCAAAGTCCACGTTTTCATGAGTATTCTCGGGAGTGATAGCCGCAAGCAACTGCGCAAGATCATAGTCCTCGCTCTCGATCGGCTCGATAACAATACGTCCGTTGTCCTCCCGCACCTCGACGGCTTGATCCAGTCGCAATCCAGCGGCAACCATAACCGAGGCCGGTATGCGCACCGAAGCACTGTTTCCCCATTTCTTGACCACTGCGCGCATCTGAACCTCCTGAGATACAGTGTAGATACTACTCTGCATCTGGGTATGTAGCAACATCGTATCTACATTGGTGTCCGTAAGGGGATCGTTGAAGGGACGGCCAGGTTGCCCCTGAGCAGGCCCGTTGGAGGCCAGCAAATGCTGGCAGCAAGAAGTCTCAGATGAATGGTCCGATATTTTTTGCAATGAAGGGGCGGCTACTGTTACAGATCAGGCTATGACACATATTCTGATCGGCTACGCCCGCTGTTCCACTGACAAGCAAGACCTGGCTGCGCAGAAGGGTATCCTTGCCAGCTTCGGAGTTGCCCCCGATCGCATCTACACCGACCACGGCTTTACCGGCACCAACCGCGCCCGCCCTGGTCTCGATCAGGCGCTTGCAGCCTTGCGGGAGGGTGACACGCTCGTCGTGCCGAAGCTGGACCGGCTGGCGCGTTCTGTTCCTGATGCCCGCGACATAGCCGACAAACTGACCGTGCGGGGGATCAAGCTTCAGCTTGGCACCTCGATCCATGATCCGACCGACCCAATGGGCAAGCTGTTTTTCAACATTTTGGCGACCTTTGCCGAGTTTGAAGCCGACCTGATCCGAATGCGGACCCGAGAGGGCATGGCCGTAGCCCGCGCCAAGGGCAAGCTGCGGGGCAAGAAGCCGAAGTTATCGGATCGTCAGCAGCAGGAGTTGCGTCGCATGTATGACACCGGAGAGTATTCCATCAGTGATCTGGCCGAGGTGTTTTCGATCTCGCGGCCGACCGTGTATCGCACCTTGGGCCGGCAGGCGGCGACGGAGGCGTGATGACAGATGAGCCAAAGCCCCCACGGCCACCGTCGCTGAAAAGCGAGACTCGTCAGACGAACTGGCGCCGCACGAACCTGCCGAAGTATCAGGCCCATCTTGCGGTTCAACGGGCGCTCATGTCTGGCGCATTGGAAAAGCGGGGCTGCGAGGTGTGCGGCGCAGCTAAGGTCGATGCCCACCACGACCGATACGACGAACCCTTGAACGTGCGTTGGCTCTGCCGCAGCCACCACGTCAAGCTGCACCATTATGGCGAGGATATGTTTCCCATTGGCCGACAGCAGGCGGATTAGAGGGCGAGGAAGAAAAGAATGACGGCACGACCTGTCGATTGGGAGGCACTGCGCGATCAGTGCGCAGAGGTGCTGTGGCATGAGGTTTCAGCGCCCCAACTTCCGAATGTCTGCCGCCGTATCGGCCTCGATCCTGAACAAACGCAGGCAGAGCCGATGAACAGCAAGCGAGCCTACGTGAAATCGCTTTTAGGTGCCTTGGATGACAAGGCTACCTTGGCTGTCGCACGCAGGATCGTAGAAAATTACGACGATTTTCAGCTTCGGGAAGCGGTTAACAAAATTGACGAAGTTGGACAATCTCAGGTTTCAGAAATCACGCGCCGCAAGCTCGTGGAGCTGTTTGATGACATAGATATTTCCGGCTCGATTGATCTGGGAGAGTTTTTGAATGAACTCTGGCCGCTAAGCGCGATGGACTCTAGCGGCAAGCATCACCAAGGCGCGGTCCTATATGGCAGCTTGGAGCGGGAAGTTTATCAGCACTGCATCCACTATAGCGATTGGTCGAACAGCTACCTGCTGAAGACCTTGGGATTGCTGCACTGTTCAAATGCCTTGCTCTTTAGGTTCTTTGAGATGTGCGTTCACCCTCGAACCCGGGATGAACAGGCGCAGAGACGGATCGCCAAGCAGATAACGGAAGTTCTGCGCCGCGACGGCTTTGCACTTGCTGAAGTCAAGGTGCAGTCGGGCTATCCAATATTCGGTGTTGTGACGACAGCAGCACTCGGGAGAAGTCCGGCCTCGCAAGATGTGTCCGCTGTTCTGGCCTCTTTTGATGAGGACAGTGTTCATGCGGCATGGCAAAAGGCGATTGCTCGCAAGAATATCGATCCAGAGGGCGCAATCACATCAGCCCGCACCTTGTTGGAAACCGTCTGCAAGCACATCCTGGATGAACAGGGCATAGAATATCAGATGACCGATGATCTGCCGAAGCTGTGGCATAAATGTGCTGAGAGCCTGAACCTTGCACCTTCCCAACACACATTGGAACCCTTCAAGCAGGTGCTAGGAGGCTGCGCCTCTGTGGTTCAAGGCTTGGGCACCGTGCGCAACAGGATCGGGGATGCTCATGGTCAGGGGCGCAGCCCTGTGAGGCCGAAGCCTCGCCATGCTGCCCTGGCGGTCGATTTGGCAGGGGCGATGGCAACGTTTCTTGTTGCGACGTATAACGAAAAAAGAAAAGTCTAGGTCATGTTGATAAGTGGCTTGTTCTGCCACTCAATTATGCTGCGATTTTGATGTATGTTGCTGATCTATTAGCTAGCTCGAATTAGAAAGGAAATCCGTCATAGTTCCTATTTCCGTTATTGTCTTCATCGTTGAATGTTGGTGTGAAAACCTCGCCCTTAGAATAGGTGACGCTAACAACGTCATGTGACACTAAAGATGATTTTACGATCGTCAGTGCTGGATTTGAACTATATAGAGTATTGAATATCCGGGGGCCTTCTTTTACTTCGGCCGCTGCTCCGAAAATTGCAATATTATTTCCCTTTTCATTTTGAGCAGATTTGTAAATGATAGCCCCACATTCTCCAAGTAAGTCGCTGATTTCGCTGTCGTAATCGTGATATTTCGCATATAAATCATGGCGTTGACGGCTGCGAGGGGCGCGTTTCATGGATCACCTGGAGGGTGCGGGCTTGGCGCGGGGAGATCGGGTTGATTTCGACCGCCGTGTGCGTCTGGAGTTCCGTGGTGCGCAGATCAGTTCAGACGGTGGCCTGCTGGTGATGCGCGAGCTTGATGACGTGCTCGGCCTGTCCAATCTGGCGTCGGAGGCGCTGCGAGACAGCCGCACCGGGAAGAACACGCTCCATCGGCTTGACGGATTGTTCCGGCAATCGGTGTTCGGACGACTGGCCGGATACGAGGATGTGAACGATGCCGACCGCTTGGCCCTCGATCCCGTGATGCGTCAGGTCGTTGGCGGCAGGGCCGTCGAGGCGCAAGCTGCTTCGGCATCGCAGATGGGACGGTTCGAGACCGAGACGCTGGCTCTGGCCGCGAACCGGGCGGCGCTGGCCGATCTGAACGGCCAATGGATCGACCGGTTTCATGACCGCAACGGGTTGAAATACATCGTGCTGGACATGGACAGCTCGGTCAGCCCCACCCACGGCGATCAGGAAGGTGCTGCCTGGAACGGGCATTTCGACTGCACCTGCTATCACCCCATCTTCTTGTTCAACCAGTTTGGCATGCTGGAGCGCTGCGCCCTGCGTAACGGCAATGTCCACAGCGCCGATGGCTGGCGGGATGTCCTTGATCCCGTCATTGCCCGATATGCTGGCCGCGACCTTGGTGGACGCTTCTTCCGGGCCGACGCTGCCTACGCGATCCCCGCGATCTATATGCGGCTGGAAGAAGCCAGGTTCTTCTACGCCATCCGTCTGCCCGCCAACGCCGTCTTGCGCGAGAAGATCGCGCATCGGCTGACACGGCCCGTGGGACGGCCTTCGCTGACCAAGGTCAAACGGTTCTTCGAGGACTTCGAGTATCAGGCGGCGTCCTGGGACAAGCCGCGCCGCGTCATCGCCAAGATCGAATGGCATCCGGGCGAGCTGTTCCCCAAAGTCGGCTTCATCGTCACCAACCTGCCGATGGAGCCAGACTGGGTGGTGAGGTTCTACAACCAGCGCGGCACCGCAGAGCAGCACATCAAGGAAGGCAAATATGCCTTTCGCTGGACGCGGCTGTCATGCCGGAAGTTCCGGCACAACGAGGTGCGGCTGCAACTGCACGCGCTGGCCTACAACCTGGCAACCTTCCTGCGCTGCATCGAACTGCCCGAGGCCATGGCGGACTGGTCGTTGACCAGCCTGCAACTCAAGCTGATCAAGATCGGCGCCCGCGTCGTCCGCCACGCCCGCGCCATTACCTTCCAGTTGGCCGAGGTCGCCGTCACCGGCCCGATGGTGCGGGCCGTCCTTGCCGCCATCCGCCGTCTTCGAACGCCTCCGTCATGCGCATGACCACGATCCATGCCCAAGCTGAACGAAAGCGGCAGGACAGGTCCGTCTGCCGCGCGGAAAAGCGGCTCTGCCGGGCCAGAATGCTGCGGGTTCGAGGCTTGATCCACCCGACTTCGGCCGTTTGCGCGACGACAGACACCGCTCGGGGCGAAAAACGCTTGCCCAGCGAGCAAAATCAGGCGATCTTGAAGTCAAGCGGCAGGCCACTTGGGAAATGTCGGATGAATAGGAGTGCCCAGTATGGCCGACCTCGTAGTACTTGATTTTGACGGAACTGACACGGCTGACATCGTGCTCGGCAAATTGCGCGAACTGCGCAAGGAGCATCTGATCGACATGCTCGATGCCGTGGTTGTCATCCGCCCCGAGGAAGGGGACATACAGATCAAGCAATCCGTCAATCTGACCGCGATCGGCGCGAGCAGCGGGCTGAGCACGGGGGCGCTGGTCGGCACTCTTGCCGGTCTGCTTGTCCTCAATCCGATGGCGGGTTTCGCGATTGGCGGCATGGCGGGCGCCGCGATGGGTGCATTGAGCGGTCGGCTGTCGGATTACGGAATAAACGATCAGTTCATCAAGGATCTTGGCGAGACCATCAAGCCCGGAACATCGGCACTTTTCGTGCATGTGGCAAAGGCAACGACCGACAAGGTCGTCGCCGAGATCAAACAGTACGAGCCGCGCATTCTCAAGACATCGCTGTCGAAGGAACAGGAAGACAAGTTGCGCGCTCTTCTTGCCGGGCCCGCGCTTTCGGGGGACGTGTCTGCGGCGGGCTGAGGCGCGTCGGGCTGCAACACGGCGCTTCGGCGCAAGGATCGTCAGGCCGATGCAATCCGGGCATCGGCCTTTCGCCGAGCAAGCATTCTCTGGACAACCTGCGCAACTCGTCCGACTGTGGTGCTTCAGATGTAAACCCGTCACCATGGAAGAGATCGTGCGAACCCAGATCATGATCATGCGCGTTTCGGTCGATTTCAGTCGTTTCACGTTTATCCTTGTGACCCTGGCCCTGCTGGTTCTGGTAGGCTGCAGCCGCCCGCCGGAGATCATTGGCATCGACAATCCAGAGCTTCGGGCCGAGGCGGAGGCGCTCAGCACACGCCACCGCATCTTCATCACCAGCACGCGGGCCCCCTCGGACGAGCCGGGTGCCTTGCTGTCGGCCAACCGGGCCCGAACGCTTGGGCTCGCGTCGGTGGATGTCCTATGAAAGCAGACGGATTTTTGCCAAGGCTCGTGCTTGTGACACTTGCCGCGATCCTCGTCGTGCTGGTCTGGCGCGGCGTTCCTCTCCTGGAACTGGCTCTGCGTGAGCCAGCCGGGGAGCCGAGGGTCGTTGTTCCCCGCGGCGATCTGGCCGCAGACGAGCAGACCACCATCGCCATCTTCGAGGGTGCCAAGGATAGCGTTGTCTCGATCACGACTGAAAGCCGCGTGGTCGATTTCTGGACTCGGAACGCCTATGACGTTCCGCGCGGCAGCGGTTCCGGGTTCATCTGGGATGCGCAGGGCCATGTCGTGACCAACAACCACGTCATCGAGGGGGCAACGGCAGCATTGGTGCGGCTTGCCGATGGCCGCGCTTATCCTGCCCGCCTCGTGGGGACGGCTCCCGAACATGACCTGGCAGTGCTTCACATCGAGGCGGGATCCGAGCGGCCCCTACCCCTCGCAGTCGGGAGCAGCGAGGACCTGCAAGTCGGGCAAGGCGTCTTCGCCATCGGCAATCCTTTTGGTCTCGACTGGACACTGACCACGGGCATTGTCTCTTCCCTTGATCGGGAGATCCCCGGCAAGCGCGGCACGATGATCCGCGGCCTGATCCAGACCGACGCCGCCATCAATCCTGGTAATTCAGGAGGCCCGCTTCTGGACAGCGCCGGACGGCTGATCGGCGTCAACACGGCGATCTACAGTCCTTCGGGATCGAGTGCCGGCATTGGTTTCGCTGTTCCAGTGGACACGGTGAACAGGGTCGTGCCGCAATTGATCGCTACAGGCCGCTATGCGCCGCCTGTGCTGGGCGTTTCGCATGATCCGCGTGGCGATGCCCTGCTGGCACGCGCCGGAATGGCTGGGGTGATGGTGCTGGATGTCACGCCAGGCAGCCCAGCGGATGCAGCAGGCCTCAGGCCGGCCAGGATCACCCGAGATGGCAGGGTGACCCTTGGTGACGTGATCGTCTCCATAGACGGGGTCGCTGTGAAGAACTCAGAAGATTTGAGAGCTGGCCTCGATGTTCGGCAGGCAGGTGACGCAATCGAACTCGGGATCCTTCGGAACGACCGCAGGATCGAGGTCATGGTGACCCTGGCTGCGGGGCAGTGACGAACGGCTGGCTGCGGACGTTGAACAGCTACCTAGCAGTCTGTCAGGCAAAGGTGCGCGGAGTAGCCAGTGGTCGGCCGCGGACCTGCCCATAGAAGCGGCCCGCGAGAATACTGGCCGAAATATAGTATATTTCCACAATATATTTTTGCGAGTATTTGCGCGAATAAATAGTCCGTAGGATTCATTTTATGAATTCAGCGGGCTCTGTCGCGTAAATTAGCCGCAGGTCCAATCCAGCTCTCAGTTTCTTCCACCAGCGGCTTCTGCAGCACGAACATAGGCATAGAGTGTGGGTTTGGAGATGCCCAATAGCATCAATCTTGTTTTCTTGGTCAATCACTTTCATCTTGTGTATTTGAGACAGATATTCTGAGACTACCTGTGTCGGTATGTAATCCAGATGTTCATCATCAGGAAGCGATGGCTTGGATATTTCATGCATAAACTGTGTCATGAATTTCCAAAGCCTCATTTTCTCAATGTGGTTGGATGAAAATATATTCTCAGCTTTGGGCTTGCCGGAAAACTGTGTGGTGTCCAGAACCAGAATTGGGCGTGTCAACGAAAATTGCGCTGAGATCACACTTTCACCTACTGCGGGCCTTAGCTCGGCAACACATGTGTCAAGATCGAAGGCACCATAGAAGGTTAGAATTCCTGATGGGTTCATCCTTCCTGCGCGTCTAAGGCCTTCCGGTGGAGGGCCTAGAGTCAGGACCCAAACCTGGCCTCACCTTCAGATGAGGCCAGGCATCTCGAAAGGCGAGTGGATGTGTAATCTTTATAGCGCCACCATGCCCCAAGAGGCGATGCGCCGCCTTTTCAAGGACCTGACGGACAATGCAGGAAATCTAGAGCCAAGCCGGGTCTACCCCGACCAGTCTGCGCCAATCATTCGCAATGGCGAGGATGGTCCAGAGCTGGTCAAGGCTCGTTGGGGCATGCCTTCACCCAGGAGTGTCTTGAAGACCGAACGTGATCCGGGCGTCACCAACATTCGCAACCTAGCGTCTCCGCATTGGCGGCGCTGGCTTGGTCGTGAACATCGCTGCCTGGTGCCGCTGACCAGCTTTTCAGAGCCAAGGGGCAAGGGCAAAGGTTTCCAGTGGTTCGCGCCGGTAGAGGAGGGGCCGATCTTTTTTGCCGGGATCGAGACGCGCGGCTGGAAATCAGTTCGTAAGCTGAAGGACGGGGAGACGACAGATGATCTGTTCGCATTTCTCACCAGCCCACCCAATGCAGAGGTCGGCATAATCCACCCCAAGGCAATGCCCGTAATCCTGACCAAGCCAGAGGAATGGGATGCTTGGCTTGGCGGGATCGCAGCGCCCGAGCTGCAACGACCGTTGCCAGATGGGGCTTTGAATCTGATTGAAGAACCAATCTAGCTGAGGCGTGTGCCTTCACCGACGTCATTTTGGAATTACTTTAGACGTTTGCTAGTTCGACTGCCTATTGGTTCAAATGGGGACCGTCGAGGGCTTGAAGGCCGTGCCTTCGTCAGGCAACGCCTAGTGGTGCTACGTCAAAGAGCACAACTTGACCACCCATCGAAAAAATCGTCTCTATTACAAAAGCTTTGGAGCTTAAGTAATTGATCTTTCAATTCTCTGAACACCAGTCAAAATTTTTTGCTTATCATCTAACGTCCGAGGGCATCCAGGAAGAGGATGCCCTGACACAGTCTCTGTCTTCGGCCAAAGTTGATCTCAACCCGCATCAGGTCGATGCCGCGACATTTGCCCTCCGATCCCCGTTGTCCAAGGGCGTTCTTTTGGCAGATGAAGTTGGGCTTGGCAAAACCATTGAAGCTGCCCTCGTTATCAGCCAGCGCTGGTGGGAGCGTCAGAGGAACCTGCTCCTTATCGTTCCCGCCTCTTTGCGCAAGCAGTGGGCAACAGAGCTGCATGAGAAATTCTCTCTGCCGTCTTTCATTTTGGACGCCAAGCGGGTCAGAGACCTAAAAAAGGAAGGTATACCTAACCCGATAGGCTGTGGGGAAGGCATCATTATCGTATCCTACGAGTATGCCGCACGGATTGCTGACACTCTCCGCGCCGTTCCGTGGAGCCTTGTCGTCTTTGATGAAGCTCACAAGCTCCGCAACGTCTACAAGGCTGCCGAAAACTCTCGGGCGTCGGTTCTTCGCAAGGCCTTGGCAGGACGTCAGAAGCTTCTTCTCACTGCAACGCCGCTCCAGAACAACTTGATGGAGCTGTACGGTCTGATCAGCATCATAGACGAAACCTACTTCGGGTCGGAGCAAGCCTTCCGGAGCGAGTTTGGCGGACGAGAAGGTCTCACCTCTCAGGCGCTTTTGGCGAAACGCCTCGAACCGATCTGCAAGCGCACCTTGCGCCGTCAAGTCCAGCGCGCTGGCCTGATCAATTACACCAACCGACTTCCCAAGACGTTCGACTTCACGCCAAGTCGGCTAGAAATTGACCTCTACGACAAGGTTTCCGCATACTTGCAAGACCCCAGCACCATTGCCCTGGGGCAGAACGGCCGTCACCTCGTAACGCTAATGCTTCGCAAAATCCTTGGGTCGTCTTCCTTTGCGGTCATGCAGACCCTCGACAAGATGATCCACCGGCTGGAGGCAAAGCGCGTCATCGGCGCTGATACGTTAGATGATATCGATGGCTTCAGCGACGAGGCTGAAGACTGGCGCGAAGCAGATTCCGGTTCTGAAGCAGACGCGATTGAGGGTGAAACTGATAATGCCGAGCGCGTTGATCCGGTACAGCTTGAAGCAGAAATCAAACGGCTCACCCGGTATCGCGACCTTGCGGCTTCTATCTCCGACAACGCCAAGGGCAAGGCTCTGCTGGACTGCCTGCCGAACGTCCTCAATGAGATCGTCTCCAAAGGTGGACAGCGCAAGGCTGTGATTTTCACGGAATCTGTCCGAACCCAGGCCTATCTGCGCGACCTCATCGAACAAAGCGGCTTCGAAGGTCAGACGGTCGTCCTTAACGGCTCAAATGCAGATGCCGACAGCAAGGCGCTGTACAGGACCTGGCAGGAAAAACACGGCGGCACCAATGTCATTTCTGGCTCGAAAACTGCTGATATGAAGGCCGCTGTTGTCGATGCATTCCGTAACGACCGCACGATCCTGATCGCGACAGAGTCTGGCGCCGAGGGTATCAACCTTCAGTTCTGTTCCCTGCTGGTCAACTACGACCTGCCTTGGAACCCGCAGCGCGTCGAACAGCGCATTGGCCGTTGCCATCGCTACGGTCAGAAAATTGACGTGACTGTCATCAACTTCCTGAACCGGAAGAACCAAGCCGAGGCTCGCATCCACCAGCTTCTGGAACAGAAGTTCAAGCTCTTCGAAGGGGTCTTCGGCTCCTCGGACGAGGTCCTTGGTGTGATTGAATCCGGCGTGGACATCGAACGGCGCATCCTTGATATCGTCCAGTCTTGCCGCACCACAGATCAGATCAATGCCGCCTTCGACCGTCTCCAGGAAGAATTCAGCGTCGAGATCGACGAAGCGAAGAAAAGCGCCCGTGACCAGCTGCTGGCTGAGATGGACGATAAGGTCATCGAACGGCTACTCGGGCGAAAGGAAACCGTCCACTCCGCCATCGGTGATTTCAAGCGTGCCCTCCTCGGGGTTGCGCGGGCCGAATTGCCCGAGGCTTGTTTTCACGACGACCATGCGCAGCGCTTCGACTATGCAGGGGAGACCTGGTCCAGCGAATGGCCTGAAGCGGATGAGCAGGGCTGGCGGTTCTTCCGCCTTGGCGACGAAGGGCTAGCCGATCAATTGGTCCAGCAGGCCAAGATGCGCGATCTGGTCCCTGCCACGCTGCGCTTCAACTACGGCGCCTATCAGGGCAATATGGGCGACGTGGCCCAACTCAGGGGGCAGTCTGGTTGGATGCGGGTAGCGCAGGTCCGGCTGAAGACCCCTGCCAAGGTCTATGAGGAGCTAGTCTTCGCCGCCTTCAACAACAGCGGCGCGGCCATCGACCCGGAAACAGCGGCCCGAATGCTCTATGTGCCGTCGACGACCGAAAGCCTTGGCGCGGACACGCTGCCTGAAGGTGACCTCACACAGGCCCTGAGCGCGCGCCAGACCGAGATCATCGGCATGGCGCAGGACCGACTCAGCGCCTTTCTCAACGAGGAAGAAGAGCGGCTCGATGCCTGGCGCGAGGATGCCAAGGTGTCCTTCGATCAGCAGATCAAAGCGCTGAACAAGGAAGCGACCGAGAAGAAGAAGCTGGCTCGTGCCACGCTCGCGCTGGAGGAAAAGGTTGCCCTGCAACGTGAGGCCAAATCCTTACAGCGGCAGGTAGATGACCTTCAGCACCAGCTTTACACCCGCCTGCGCGAGATCGATGCCGAGCGCGAGCGCATGCTTGATGACATAGCGGATCAGCTGAACCTGACCCCCGAGATGACGACCCTATTCACTGTACGATGGAGCCTTGCCTGATGGCCGCCAAAACCAAACTTGAGCTAACCTGGATCGGCAAGGACAACCGCCCGCGGCTTGAGCCCCGCATCCTGATAGAAGAATCGGAATTTTCGCATCACGCCAGCACGCGGCGCAAAGGCGATATCTTCGACAACATGCTGATCCACGGCGACAACTTACTGGCGCTGAAGGCGCTGGAAACTGATCCGGCTGTGCGCGGCAAGGTGAAGTGTATCTTCATCGACCCGCCATACAATACCGGTTCGGCGTTTGAGCATTACGACGACGGGCTGGAGCATTCGCTTTGGCTGACCATGATGCGGGACCGACTTGAGATCCTAAAAAATCTTTTGTCAGCAGATGGCTCAATCTGGGTAAGCGTGGACGATAATGAGGGGCACTACTTAAAAGTCCTCATGGATGAAGTCTTTGGAAGGAAAAATTTTTTAAGCACAATTATTTGGCAAAAGATTTACACAATTAAAAACTCAGCTAAGCATTTCTCAGATATGCATGATTTCGTGATGTGCTACGCAAAAAATGTCGATATTTGGACAAGGAACGACATTCCGAGGTCTGCAAAACAAGATGATGCTTACAAAAATCCCGACAACGACGCGCGCGGCCCTTGGAAGGCCACACCAATACAAGCTCGTAATTATTACAGCAAAGGCATTTATGAGATTAGAACGCCAAGTGGAAAAATAATTTCTGGCCCTCCGCCAGGAACCTTTTGGCGCATCTCAGAAAGTAATTTTTTAAAGCTCGATGATGATAACCGAATTTGGTGGGGAAAAAATGGCAGTAATACACCTGCCCAAAAGAGGTTTCTTTCCGAAGTTACAACCGGAGTTGTTCCCACTTCACTTTGGCTTCATGAGGTGGCTGGCCACAACGCAGAAGCAAAGAATGAAATTAATAGAATTTTTCAAGAGGAAGGTGTTAGTTTCCTTACTCCCAAGCCAGAGCGCTTGATTGAGAGACTATTGCACATCGCCTCTAACCCCGGTGACCTCGTCCTCGACTCTTTTGCGGGCTCTGGAACCACAGGCGCCGTGGCACATAAGATGGGCCGCCAATGGATAATGGTGGAACTAGGCGAGCACGCTAAAACTCATATTGTGCCGCGCATGCAGAAGGTCATCGACGGCACCGACAAGGGCGGTGTGACCGAGGCCAACAACTGGAAAGGCGGCGGCGGCTACCGCTTCTTCCGCCTTGCACCCTCGCTCCTCCAGAAGGACATTTGGGGCAACTGGGTTATCAGCAAGGACTACAATGCTGAAATGCTGGCCGAGGCCATGTGCAAGCATTTCAACTATGTCTACGCGCCCTCGACCGAGGCCTACTGGATGCACGGCCAAGCCTCGGAGAACGCCTTCATCTATGTGACGACGGCCAGCCTGACCATCGAGCAGCTCCGCGCCATCTCCGATGAGGTGGGCGAGGATCGCAGCCTGCTGATCTGCTGCATGGCCTATGAGGCCCAAGGCGAAAGCCTGACGAACCTGACGCTGAAGAAAATCCCGCGTGTCGTGCTCGACCGCTGCGAATGGGGTCATGATGACTATTCCTTGAAGATCAACACCCTGCCGATGGCAGAGGATGAGCCGGACGACATCGACGACACCCCTGCGCCGAAGAAGTTGGCCAAGGCTAAAGCTGCAGACACTCCCGATCTGTTTGGCGCAGAGGAGGACTGAGCCATGCAGACGACCGACCCGAAACGTGCCGTTTTTCAAATTATTCAGCGCCTATCGCTACGCAAACCACAGGCCGAAGCGCTGCGGCGGCTCGATGACATCGTCGATCTTGTCGGCCCGGATAAGGCCACCGACGTCGAAATGGCCCGCGTTGCTGTCCGTGAGGCATACGGAAATCTAGCCGATGCAGACTTTGAGGATTTCGAGCGTGATTTCCCGAGCGTCTGCTTCGCCTTGGCAACCGGCGTAGGCAAGACCCGCTTGATGGGCGCCTTCATCAGCTATCTCTACATGATCGGCAAAAGCCGGAACTTCTTCGTTCTGGCCCCAAACCTGACGATCTATGAAAAACTGCTGTCTGACTTTCAGCCGTCGAGCCCAAAATACGTCTTCCGTGGCATCGAGGCCTTTGCCCATAACGCGCCCCTGATCGTCAACGCCGAGAACTACGAGGAAGGCCGCGGTGTGCGTGGCACTGACCTCTTCGGCCAGGAAGGCGCTATCATTAACATCTTCAACGTTTCCAAGATCAATTCTGAAGCGCGTGGTGGCAACGCCCCCCGGATCAAGCGGCTTCAGGAATATATCGGCGAGAGCTATTTTTCTTACCTCTCTGGGCTGGATGATTTGGTGCTGCTGATGGATGAGGCGCACCGCTATCGGGGATCGGCTGGCGCCAAGGCGATTGCAGAGCTGAAGCCAATCCTTGGACTTGAGGTGACGGCGACCCCGAAGTCTGTCGGATCAAAGTCGCAAGACTTCAAAAACGTCGTCTATCGCTATGACCTGCCGGACGCGATGGAAGACGGCTACGTGAAGGAACCGGCTGTAGGCACCCGCACGAATTTTAATGCCAAGTCTGTTGACGAAGCGATGCTGGAACAGATCAAGCTGGAAGACGGCATCCATTACCACGAGCACGTCAGGGTCAAGCTTGAGACCTATGCACGCCAGAACGATGTGAAGGTAGTCCACCCCTTCATGCTGGTGGTTACGCAAGACACGACCCACGCTCGGCGTGTAAATGAGTTCGTGCAGTCTGACGAGTTCTTTGGAGGTCGATACAGGGGCCGTGTGGCTGAGATCCATTCCAAGCTGACCGGCGAAGAAAGCGACGAGAACGCACAGCGCCTACTGAACATCGAGAAAGCGGGCGATACGGACATCGTCATCCACGTCAATAAGCTGAAAGAGGGCTGGGACGTCTCGAACCTTTTTACCATCGTACCTCTGCGCGCTTCAGCCTCGGACATTCTCACTGAGCAAACCCTTGGGCGAGGATTGCGTTTGCCCTATGGCAAGCGAACAGGCGTCGAGGTGGTGGATACCTTGACTGTTATCGCCCACGAACGGTTCAGTGAGCTGATCGAGAAGGCCAAAGAAGAGAATGGCGTTATCCGAAAGTTGAAGCAGGTGACGATTGGTGACGGCGGAGACGTTCCGTCTTCAAAGCCTGTATCGGTTTCCGCGCCGTCCCTCGTCGATCAAATGCTGGCTCAGGCCGAAGCCAAGACCGAACCCACTGTCGTCGTGGCTGACGGAGAAACCGGATCTGAAGATGCAGCGCAGCCCGTCATCAAGCCTGGCGGCATGGTGCCAACACAAGCTCCTTTCAGCTTCAGCACCCCCGAGGAATTGAAAGTCGCCCGTACGGTACTCAACGTCGTGATCCCTCAGTTCAGCACTAAGGTTTCCTCAATTGGTGACCTTAACGACCCCAAGGTGATCGAACTCATTGCTGATGCGGCAATCGCTGCGCAGAAGCCTGAAGAGGGGTTCATCCCGAGCATCACTAGGGAACAAGCAGTCGCCGTCGCCCAGGAACTCTGCAAGCACTACGTAGAGCGAACCCTTGCGATCCCTGCACTGACGATTACACCGCAACAGCAGGTTTCATTCGGATTTCGGCGCTTCGATCTGGATATGAAGAGCTGGAACTTTCAGCCGCTATCGCGCGAACTCATGATCCAAGTCTTAAGAACGGAGAAATCGTCGAGAATTTCGGGTGAGGATGAGGGGGATACCGCAAACCGTCTCGAAGATCACGTCGTTGCCAAGCTGATCGACTACTCTGAAATTGATTACGACGCTCATGCAGCTATTCTCTACGATTTAGCCGGACAGGCAGTCATCCACACACGCAACCGTTTTGACGGTGATGAAGAGCAAACGCGCAGCGTCCTGCGCGGTCATGCCAAAGCAATGGCCGAAAGCATTTTCTCGCAAATGAAGCAGAACATGTGGCGCGAGCAGACAAATTACCGTGTCTCACTAGCTTCAGCATTTGCCGAGCTACGCCCGCAGACCTTTGATACCGCAGGAACGGGTTTCATCAGAGACTTCAAAACCCCGCCTGACCAAAAACAGGAAATCAGGAAATACGTTTTCACCGGTTTTTCGAAAGGATGTTATCAGTACGCCAAATTCGACTCCGATCCCGAACGCAAATTGACCATCGTCCTTGAAAAGGACACTTCGGTGCGGCTCTGGATGAAACCTGGTCCGAACCAGTTTAAGATTTACGATAACCACGGTGCTCCGTATCAACCCGATTTTGTGGTCGAGACGGTGGCAGCCAAGCTGATCATCGAAGTCAAGCGACAGTCGGAGATGAAGGACCCGGAAGTTCTGCGCAAAGCAGATGCTGCAAGTCTTTGGTGCCACGTAGCAACCCAGGCCAGCGCCAAGCATGGCGAGAAGCCATGGTATTATCTATTGGTCCCGGAATCTGACGTCCAAGAGAACTTTACTGTATCTGGGCTAGAAGCAACGCACACACGCGCGCCTGACGCAGACCTGCTAAGCCGTTATGTTTTCGAGGAGCCATTATTAGGCGGCCCTCACTAGGGCCGACCTTTCATTGAAGGAGTAGTGTTCATGATGGGACAGAGTATCGCTTCGGCGGATGGCGCCATGCAAGACCGCAAGCAGGCTTTCATCGGGAAGGCTAGCTGCTGACACGCCGTTAAGCTAAATCCGTCTGCGCGAAGTCGTCCCCCTTATAGAGCAAGGGGACATGATGCGACTTCGCGCAGGCGTAGGACAGCGCATCTCCCATGTTAAGCTGTGCCGGATGCCCGACAAGCTTTCCATAGGTGCCAAGCGCCTCGATGGCTGCGCGGCCCATGTTGGACGAAATCATCATTTCCTGCGCCTGGATGGCGTCGAGCAGGTCGTTGACCAGATCGGAAGCGATCTGGAAGTCTTCAGTTGTCGCCGGGCCCGCGCTTCGCGCGTCCCGGCGCGTTCTGGCAAGGGCAAGCGTAGCCTCCAAGCGAACAATAGGGGAAATGCGGAGCTTTCCCCGCGCAGCCTCCATCGCCTTCATCAGGCCTAGCGCTTCGGGTTCATTCTTTAGGACAGCTACAAGCGCACTTGCGTCGATGAACATCAGGCTTCACCCCACATCGCATCCATGAAAGCCTTATCATCCCGGCCATCAGCCGCGATGCCAGAAGCCGCTGCGCGGCTCTGGATCGCGGCGATCCGGTCAGCCAAGCTTTCCTTTGCGGAAAGTGCAGAAATTTGCGCAGCAAGCGCCTGACGGACAGCTTCGCTCTTGTTCTTAACCCCTGTTATCGCGCAATATTTCGCGACCAGCTCGTCAATTTCAGTGCCCTTGATAAGCATCGTCATGGGTCTATCCTTGTCTAGTATATCTATATATACCACTTGGGATATACTAGACAAGCATTGGCCTTCCCGGTCGTCAGACTTATTTGGACAGAGGTGTTCGACATGAATATGCGCTGTTGGCGATGTGGAATGGATTCTTTCTGTCCAACAGTCTGTCACGCATGTCTGGCGCCACTCGAAGTCGTCCATGAACGTTCAGACGACGAGCAAGAATCCGGGGGCGGGTTCTGGATTACCTTTTTCATACTCGCAGGCCTGGGCCTTCTGATGCAACTTTCCGCCCTTTTCCTTTAGTCGATCCGGGCGTCCCCTTCGGGCCGCGCCCCCGGTTCCGGCCGGCAAGACCGGCCTCCACCCGAGCTGGTCGGGGCGATGCGCCCGGCTGCGCTGCACGGTTGAATGTCTCGTCCCGAGCCATCCCCCCGCACACCGGTCCTGGGCGCCCTGCCCCGTCCATCTCGTCCCTGACGGGCGGGACCGCTGACGCAAGGCGCACCTGATTGTCCAGTCGCGCGGCGGGAACGACCTCAGGAGTGAAGGCGGGCGACCGTAGCAGGCCCGCGCGAGACGCCAAGGATCGAGCAAGGGCCTGTGGGCAACCGGGTGCGCCTTGCGGCAGCTGCGGCACAGACCCACCGCGGCCTCTTTCAGAATAGCGAGATCCCCGCGCAGGCGCGGCGATCGAGACGCAGGGGGGATTTGGACAAGCCAAACGCCCCCTGCCCTTGTTGGGCCAGGCGCTGCGCGCCTGTCCGTTTGGGGACCACTGGTCCCCCACCGCAACATGAAAATGCTGCACGTCCTGCGGGGCCGTGTCCTCGCGCTTTGCGCTGCGGGCCGCACCACCCCCTTGTCCGCTGGATTTTCCCATTGCGGCGGTTCCCCCCCTGCCCTCGCCGGGAGGCAAGGGTTCAGGAGAGGGGCGCGCTTCGCGCTTCCTCGCCTGACCCCCCGCCCATTTTGGGCACCCGACCACGGCGCAAAGACCGGGCGGGATCGTCGCAAAAGAAAGGAAAGCCAAATGGCACAAGCAATCCAGACCGAAACCGCCGCCGAGCAGGCCCGCGACCACATGCTGCGCCTGCTGATCGCAGAGCAGAACGACGCCTTCCGGCGCTGCCTGGGCTTCGCCGCCTTATGGCGGGACCATCATCTGAAAGGCCGCGCTGTCGTCACGCCGGGTTTCGAGGCCCTGCCCGTGGCGACCAAATCCGCCTTGATGGGGAAGGTTATCAACTTCACCGACTTCACTGAGGAAAATGACCCTTGGGAGGATCATTCCTTTGGGCGCGTGGAGGCCGATGGCGCGGCGATCTTCTGGAAGATCGACCTTTTCGACACCGCCTACACCTTCGGCGCGACGATGCCCGATTGTGCCTGTGACCCCGACCAGACGCGCCGTGTCCTGACGCTCTACCTGCCGTCCGAACACTGACCAGAGATCGGCCTGCTTTGCTCCGTTAGCAGGCCGATGCTTCCCGCAGCTTCAACCGGAAAGGGGGTGAACACATGAGCAATGCAATTTTGGAACAGCGCCTCGCGGAAGCATGGGCGCTTGTCAGGAAGGGCGACACCTTTGGTATCGGACGCCGCTTCCTGAGCCAGCACGGGGTCAACTAAGACCCTTTGCCTTGCCCCGCCCTCACAGGGGGCAAGGCACCAATAAGCATAATCGTCGCAAACAGGAATGCCACCCATGAAAACCGAAATCATCACCCCCGCCGCCATCCAGTACTTCCCGCTGGCCCAACTCTATGTCTCCGACATGAACCCGCGTCAGGACGCGGACCCGGAGGGGATCGACCTGCTGGCCGACAGCCTTGCCATGATCGGCCTGATCCAGAACCTTTCCGGCACCGTTGACGCGGATGGCCGCGTCGGCATCGTCGCCGGGGGCCGCAGGCTGCGCGCTATCGCCCGCGCGGTCGAGCGTGATCCGACCGTGACCAGGCGGCACCCGGAACTGGCATCCGTTCCGGTCCGCATCGCCCCCAACGAGGCCACCGCGCGGGCATGGGCCAGCGCCGAGAACGCCGCCCGCGAGGACTTGGCACCCGCCGATGAAATCCGGGCCTATGGCCGGATGAAGGATGCAGGCTTGGACGTGTCCACCATCGCCCGCAGCTTCGGCAAGACCGAGGCGCATGTTTACCGCCGCCTTGCGCTGGCCGCGCTGCCCGCCCCTGTTCTGGACGCCTTGAAGGCGGGGCAGATCAGCCTCGGCATGGCGAAAGCCTTTACCGTGTCCCAGGACGAGGCCCTGACCTTGCAGGTTCTGGCCGAGGTGATGGGCCGTGACGTGTCCGAATACCGCATCAAGCAGGCTCTGCAGCCGGAAGCGATCAGCGGCACCGACCGCCGCGCCCTGTTTGTCGGGCTGGACGCCTACACCGCAGCGGGCGGACGGATGAACCGCGATCTGTTCAGCGACACGACCGCGCTTCACGATGGCGATCTGCTGGCTCGCCTGTTCAACGAGAAGATGGACGAGGCAGCGGCAAAGATCGGTGAAGTCTGGAAATGGGTCGAGGCCATGCCCGACAGCTATGTGCCCTACGGCACTGCCGAGAAGCTGGACCGCATCTATCCTGTTCCGGGCGTCCTAAGCGAGGAACAGAGCGAGCGTTACGACGAACTGGCAGATCTGGCCGAGGGCGACGTTCTGGACGAGGCGGGCCAAGCCGAATTTGCCGACCTGACGAACATCGTTGAAGGCGGCTTCACCGACGCGCAGCGCGCCGTTGCCGGGGTGTTCATCTATGTCCGCAATGATGGCACCCTGGGCGAAACGGCCGCATGGGTTCGGCCCGAAGATCGCGCCGAGGCAATCGAGGCCGAGGTTCTGACAGGACATGCCGCAACGCGCCACGGCGCGGCCAGCGTCGAGGATGCGCCCAAGTCGCCCTATTCCGGTGCGCTGGTCGAGGACATGAAGGCCGTGCGGCTGGCAGCGATCCAGACCGCGCTGCTGGACAAGCCGGAAATGATCTTTGACCTGCTGGCCTTCGGCATGTCGCTGGCATCGGGTGTCAGCACCCATGTTTTCGACCTGTCGCCGGGACGCCCCAACAACTGCCCGAGCAAGCCCGAGGGGTTGGAGTTTTCCGAACGGCTGACCCATGCCCCTGCGGGACATGAGGCATGGAGCCGCCCGGAACTGCGGATTGACGATCTGACGATCGCCTTCCGCACGTTCGTCGCTGCTGGCAAGAAAGCCCGCAACGCGGCGCTGGTCGAGAGCGTGGCGCGGACCCTGCCCTACGGCGCAGGAAGCGCGGAGTTTTTCGGACTGATCGAGGCCGATGCGGGGGCCGGTATCCGCAAGGTCTGGACGCCCACCGCCGAGAACTTTTTCAGCCGCGTCAGTGCTGACTATCTGGACACGCTGCATCTGGACCTGACCGGCTGCGATCCGCAGGGGAACGGCTTTAAAGCACACAAGGCGCAGAAGAAGGCCGAGAAAGCGCAGTGCATGGAGCGTCTGTTCAGCGATGCCGAATATCAGAAGGCATGGAAGATCGACGCGGAGAAGAAGGCCCGCATCGAGGCTTGGACCCCGGACTGCTTCTGATTCATACCGGACCGGAGGGGCGGCGTTAGCCGCCCCATCCCAAGCATTTTCGAACGAGAGAGATTTTCATGCCCCTCTATTTCGCGACCCACTGGACCGGTACGGCTTGGGTCGATCTGCACGCCGAGCCGCTGCCATTCAAAGACGCGCAGCAGAAACTGCATAGCGCAGCATGGACCCATCAGAGTGTCCGCTTGCGACCAGCCCCGGCTGCCACCGAGTTTTCCGCCGCCGCTCCTGTTCAGTAGAGCGCGGCATCGCCCATCCTTCTGCGACGAAGGTTCAACTGGCCCCGCATCTGGCGGGGCTTCTTTTTTGGCCGGGGATGATGACCTGGCGGTGGCGGCCGTCTGCGCCGGCCCCCGCCTCCAGGCCCGGCCCTTCGGGCGGAGCTGCGCCTGGCGGCGCAGCGGGTAGTTGACGCCCATGTCAACATAAAATCGCAGAGTGTCTTTTTAGACTGACCTTTTAGCTAGTGTAGTGCCAACCACAATTGTACGAGCTATGAGATTGCGTAGTTTAAGTGGGAGATATTTTAGATGCTTTCGACGCGTGAGATGGGACAGGACGCCAAAGCGGAAATTACCCGTGAAATGCTGGAGGGCATGCTGTCGGATTTCGACCGCCTGTCTGACAGCGATGGGGTGCTTACCGTCGAGCTGCGGGGCAACGGCCTATTCGCACTGAACCCTGCTACAGGGACATACGAGGTGGTTGGCCTGGCGCGCATGTCTGCTGCAATGAGCTACATTCGGTAGGCTGGCGTCAGCGAAAGTAAAATCCAAATGCCCCGGCTGCATTACAGCCGGGGCATTTTACCTTATCCGCTTACTTGGCATTCATGTAAGAACGCAGGATGGCGTTGATCTTACTCTGATAGCCTGGACCTTGAGAACGAAAAAAATCCAGAATGTCTGGATCAAGTCGCATCGAGATCAAGATCTTTTTTTCTGGACGAACTACTTCGACGCGACTCCAGTCAACGTCAATTTCAGCATCGCCAGCGTAGTCGCCATTTGATCCAACCTTATCCCAGCTGGTTTGACTACGAATCTTTCTCACTTCGTCCAGCGACATAACGGCTGTAAGCTTGTCTTTCATTTTCTCTCGCCCTTCGGGCAGTGATTATGCGGATAACATCTTCACGTTCCGTAAAAACAACCGCGATGAAATATCCTTGGACTTGACCAATCGCAATGAAGCGTTGCTCAGTTTCGGATTTGCCGACCAATTTAACGTAGGGGCCGCTAAAAATTTCAACTGCGTCCACAAAGTCTATTTGGTGCTTCGCAAGGGTTAAGTGACGTTTGTGTTCGTCCCACTCAAAACCAGCCATGGAGTTTCCATCTTAATGTTGCAGTAGTTCATTAAGGTCCTCCGACGTTAGTCACCTTGGGCTGTATATACGATTTGTATATGCGGAAGTCAATAGGGCGTCCCCTTCGGGCCGCGCCCCCGGTTCCGGCCGGCAAGACCGGCCTCCACCCGAGCTGGTCGGGGCGATGCGCCCGGCTGCGCTGCACGGTTGAATGTCTCGTCCCGAGCCATCCCCCCGCACACCGGTCCTGGGCGCCCTGCCCCGTCCATCTCGTCCCTGACGGGCGGGACCGCTGACGCAGGGCGCGCGCGCGATGCAAGTAAATCATAGATCTCCGTTGCTCATAGAATAGCGAGATCCCCGCGCCAGGCGCGGCGATCGAGACGCAGGGGGGATTTGGACAAGCCAAACGCCCCCTGCCCTTGTTGGGCCAGGCGCTGCGCGCCTGTCCGTCAGGGGACCGCCGGTCCCCCACCGCAACACGAAAATGCTGCACGTCCTGCGGGGCCGTGTCCTCGCGCTTCGCGCTGCGGGCCGCACCACCCCCTTGTCCGCTGGATTTTCCCATTGCGGCGGTTCCCCCCCTGCCCTCGCCGGGAGGCAAGGGTTCAGGAGAGGGGCGCGCTTCGCGCTTCCTCGCCTGACCCCCCGCCCATGTTCTGTAGCACATAGTTCTGCCTTTTCTGTCAGGCAGTCTGCCTCTCAGGCTTGCCACTGACGAAAGCGGACAGTCGGCAGTTGGCGCATCATCGACGTGAAGAGCCCTAATCCGTCATTCAGCCGTCACAACCGGGACGCTATTTGGTCTTATTTTTGGGGGACACGATGTCCGGCCTCGATAGTCTCATGATAGCGGCGCTCAGCCTTGCCAATTTTGCAGCAGAGATTTCCGCCAAGGCTTGGAGCAGTGACCTTGCTGTAGATTACAAATCGGATGGCTCGTCGCTGACCCAGGCAGACTTGCTTATCGAGACGCGGTGGCGCGAAGAGATCAAGCGGCAGTTCCCATCGCACGGCATACTTGGTGAGGAGTACGGGTCCGACACTGGAACCAGCGCCTTCACTTGGGTGCTCGACCCAATCGACGGAACACGTCAGTTCGGCACCGGACTGTTGAATTTCGCTTCGCTGATCAGCGTGTGCAGGGACGGCATGCCGGTTCTGGGGATCATTGATATGCCAGGACTACGCGCCCGCTATGCTGCAGCGGAGGGTAATGGCACCCTGTTCGCTGGCCGCCGTGTTCGCAGCAGTTCGCGACGGGATATGACGGAAGCCATAATTAGCCTGGCGAACCCAGACAGCTTTGGGAGGGAAAGCGCCTCCGGTTACGAAAACCTGCGTTCGACTGGACGTGTGCGTGTCTTCGATGGTGGCGCTCCGGCATATGGTGCGCTTGCCAGAGGGCTTATCGATATCTGCCTGAATGGTGACGATCTGGACGCCTATGACATCTGCGCGTTGTGCCCCGTGGTGCAGGAGGCCGGTGGCAAGATCACCGATTGGTACGGTCAGCCACTATCACTTGCATCAAGCGGGGCCATCGTCGCAAGTGCGTCGCCCGAACTTCATGCCAAGGTTTTGGCTCGGCTTTCGCCGGGTATCTGATCGGCAGCTTTGTCCCGCATGACCTTGTTGCACATCTCAGTGATGGGGATTCACTGAGCGCGTCCTGAGGGTTAGGTCGAGGGCATGCCGAAGCCTT
>NZ_VDDC01000030.1:0-54664 GCF_006239215.1 Paracoccus haeundaensis | reverse complement strand
CGGCGTCAGGCCGGCGCGGGCCCGCGCGCGGTTGGTCACCTGCGCGGCCATCGCGTTCCGGTCCGGCGCCGTCGCGCCGCATTGCGCGGGTCCGGGCGGGCCGACCTGGACCGCGTGGGGGTCGTGTCCCACCGGCGCCTGCGGGGTGGCCGCGCATCCCGCCAGCAGCGCCGCGCCCAGGATCATCAGCGATCCCCGTCCGTATCCTGTCCAGTTCGTCATGCCCTGCGGTGACCCCGTTTCCAAGCGCGCCTTGGTTCTTATAGCCGCCCCAGGTTAACAAGCGCTTTCGCCCCGATGCGGGCTTGGCGCCCTGGTTTGGCGGAACCGTGCCGACATGGCGGTCGTTCGGTGGCGGAACATCACAAGGACCTTTGCACATGGCCATCTGGGATTTCGTGAAAGACGCGGGCAAGTCGGTCTTCGGCAAGGCCGAGGCCGCCACGCCCAAGCCCGCCGCCGCGGCCCCTGCCGCAGCCCCCGCTGCCGCGCAGCCCGCGGCCCAGGACGACACGCAGCGCAAGGTCGCGGCGCTGAAGGCGGAACTGCGCGCGCTGAACCTGGACGGCGACGACGTGCACCTGCGCCTGCGCGGCGACACGGTGGTCGTCGAATCCAAGGGCGCCGACCGCGAGACGCTGGAAAAGCTGATCCTGGCCGTCGGCAACATCGAGGGCATCGCCAAGGTCGAGGCCGACCTGCCCGCCGACTCCCCCCAACCTGTCTTCCACACCGTGAAGAAGGGAGAGACCCTGTCCGCCATCGCCAAGGAGCACCTGGGCAACGCGAACAAGTACGCCGCGATCTTCGAGGCGAACCGCCCGATGCTGAGCGATCCCGACAAGATCTATCCGGGCCAGGTCCTGCGCATTCCCGCTGCGGACTGACCACCCCGGTCGGACCGCCATGACGCCGCGTCGGCTATCGGTTGACGCGGCGTTTTCACATGCGGCGGACCGGTCGGGACTTGCCCCGCCCGGCCTTGTCGGACCATCCTGACCCGCAGGGAGGGGCCGCAGCCGATGCGGCCCGACAGCAGGGGGACCAGATGGGCAAGTTCGGCAGCTATGCGGACCGCGATAGGATCGAACAGGAAGGCAGCTTCGACGCGCGCGGCCTGCCGGTCACGATCTATGAATTCCTGTCGCGTACGGCCGAGCGGTTTCCGCAGCGGCCCGCGATCTCGTTCCAGCTGCTGTCGGGGCCCAAGGATCACGCCGTCACCCTGTCCTGGCAGGACCTTCTGGAACGCGTGACCGAAACCGCCAACCTGTTCCGCAGTCTGGGCGTGGGGCCGACCGACACCGTCGCGTACCTTCTGCCCAACAGCATAGAGACGCCGGTTGTCCTACTGGCCGGGGCCACGGCGGGGATCGTGAACCCGATCAACCCGCTGCTGGACGCCACCCAGATCGCCGGCATCCTGCGCGAGACGAATGCCAAGGTGCTGGTCACGCTGAAGGCCTTCCCCAAGACCGACGTGGCGCAGAAGGCCGCCGAGGCGGTGGCACAGGCCCCGAACGTCACCCATGTGGTCGAGGTCGACCTGAACCGCCATCTGCGCGGCCTGAAACGCTTTATCGTGCCGCTGATCCGCCCCAAGGTGAAGGTCCGGCACAAGGCCAAGGTCCTGGATTTCGAGGCCGCCACCAGCGCGCGCAAGCACACCGCCCTGGAATTCGACGACCCCAAGGTCGACCGCGTCGCGGCCTATTTTCACACCGGCGGCACCACCGGCACGCCCAAGGTGGCCCAGCACAAGTACAGCGGCATGATCTATAACGGCTGGCTTGGGGGGACGCTGCTGTTCGACGAGACCGACGTGCTGATGTGCCCGCTGCCGATGTTCCACGTCTTTGCGGCTTATCCGGTGCTGATGTCCTGCATCGCGTCAGGCGCGCATGTGGTGATGCCCACGCCCGCCGGATACCGGGGCGACGGGGTCTTCGACAACTTCTGGAAGCTGATCGAGCGGTGGCAGGCGACGTTCCTGATCACCGTGCCCACGGCCATCGCCGCGCTGATGCAGCGTCCGGTCAACGCCGATGTAGGCAGCCTGAAGACCGCCATCTCGGGTTCGGCGCCGCTGCCGATCGAGCTGTATAACCGCTTCAAGGCGGCCACCGGGGTGGAGATCGCCGAAGGCTACGGCCTGACCGAGGCCACCTGCCTGGTCAGCTGCAACCCGGTGGACGGGCTGAAGAAGGTGGGCTCGGTGGGCATCCCGCTGCCGCACACGCATGTCCGCATCCTGAACCACGACGATGCGGGCCGGGTGCACGAATGCCCCACCGATGTCGTCGGAGAGATCTGCGTCGCCAATCCCGGCGTCTTCCCCGGCTCGACCTATACCGAGGCAGACAAGAACCATAAGCTGTTCGCCGACGATCGGTACCTGCGCACGGGCGATCTGGGCCGGATCGACGCGGACGGCTATCTGTGGATCACCGGGCGGGCCAAGGACCTGATCATCCGCGGCGGCCACAACATCGACCCCGCCGAGATCGAGGAGGGGATGCTGTCGCACCCCGCCGTCGCGTTCGCCGGCGCCATCGGCCAGCCCGACGCCTTCGCGGGCGAACTGCCCTGCGTCTATGTGGAACTGATGGGCGGAGCCACCGTGACCGTGGACGAACTGGCGGCCCATGCCCGCGACCATATCCATGAACGCGCCGCCGTCCCCAAGCATATCGAGATCCTGTCGGAGCTGCCCAAGACCGCGGTCGGCAAGATCTTCAAGCCGGACCTGCGCCGCCTGGCCATCAGCCGCGTCTATGACGCCGCCCTGCAGGGCACCGGCGCCCGCGTGGTCGAGGTGCGCGAGGACAAGAAGCGCGGGTTGGTCGCCCGCCTGTCGCGCGAGGGCAACGTCGTCGAGGATCAGGTCCGCGAGAGGCTGGGCCAGTTTACGACGCCCTGGGACTGGGCGTGACGACGGGGACCGGGGGCCTTCAGGCGCCCCGGTCCTGTTCGTCCTTGGCCCACAGATAGCCGATGAAGGCGCCCTTGATCAGGCGCAGCAGCACCAGCGTCATCACCGTGGTGATCAGCCCGGTGACCGCCAGCAGCGTCGCGGGTTCGGGGCGCCAGACGTTCCAGATGATGCCGAACAGCGGGATCAGCACCAGCAGCATCACCGTCATGGTGAAGAACGCCGGCCCGTCCGCCGCCGGATAGCGGGACAGGGGCGCCTGGCAATGCGCGCAGACCGGGTTCACCTTCAGATAGCCCTGCATCAGCTGCCCCTCTCCGCAGGAAGGGCAGCGGTTCATGACGCCCCGCAGGATGGCGGCGCGGCTGTCTCGGATCTGGGTCATGGGTTGTCCTTGGGTTCGGGCGTGGCCTAGCCGTTGTCGCGCAGGATGCGCCCGGCCAGATACAGGGATCCGCAGATCAGGATACGCGCGCCGGGGTGGCGGGTCACCAGCTGTTCCACCGCCTGCGTGGCATCCTGGGCCACATGCGTGGTCATGCCGACCTGGCGCGCGGCGTCGGCGGTCTGGGTGGCGGGCAGGGTGTTCGGCTCTCCGGGGATGTCGATGGCGGTCAGGCTGGCGGCGTGGTCGGCCAGCGGACGCAGATAGCCCGCGACATCCTTGGTGTTCAGCATGCCGCAGATCAGATGCGTGGGGCGTGCGGGCATCGCGGCCAGGGTCGCGGCCAGCGCCTGCCCGCCCGCCGGGTTGTGCCCGCCGTCCAGCCACAGCTCCGCCCCCTGGGCCAGGTCGACCAGCGGACCATGGCGCAGGCGCTGCATCCGGGCCGGCCATTCGGCCTGCGTTACGGCGGCGCGGGCCTGCGCATCGGTGGCGCCAAGCGCGCGCAGGGCGGCCAGCGCGGTGCCCGCGTTCTGGACCTGGTGCGGGCCGATCAGGTTCGGGCGGGGCAGGTCCCACAGCCCGTGATCGTCCTGGAACACCATGCCGTCGCGTTCCGGCTGGATCATCCAGTGCTGGCCATGCGCGACGATGGGCGCGGACAGGCCCATGGCGCGCGCCTCGATCACGCGCAGGGCGTCGTCGTCCTGCGGGCCGACGATGACCGGGACGCGGGGCTTGATGATGCCGGCCTTTTCGGCCGCGATCAGGGGCAGCGTCTCTCCCAGGTACTGGGTGTGGTCGATCGAGACCGGCGTGATGACCGTCAGGCGCGGCGCGTCGATGACGTTGGTCGCGTCCAGGCGCCCGCCCAGTCCGACCTCCAGCAGGGTGAAGTCCGCGGGGGTGCGGGCGAAGGCCAGGAAGGCCGCGGCGGTGGTGATCTCGAAGAAGGTGATGGGCTGGCCGTCATTCGCGGCCTCGACCTGGGCCAGCAGGTCGGCTAGGGCGTCGTCCTCGATCAGGGTGCCCGCCAGGCGGATGCGTTCGCGAAACTGCGCCAGGTGCGGCGAGGTATAGGCATGGACCCGCGCGCCGCCGGCCTCAAGGCCCGCGCGGATCATCGCATGCGTGCTGCCCTTGCCGTTGGTGCCCGCGATGTGGATCACCGGGGGGATGACGCGTTCGGGGTTGCCCAAGGCCGCCAGAAGGCGGTGCATCCGGTCAAGCGACAGGTCGATCACCTTGGGGTGCAGCGCCATGAGGCGCGACAAGATCGCATCGGATGTGGTCATGTCATGCACCGGGGGCCAGCCCCCGGACCCCCGGGGTATTTCGACAAAGAAGAATTACTCGGCCGGGGCCGGCGCGGGCGTGGGGGCCGGCGCCGGGATCGGGTCGTTGACCGGTTCGGGCGCTGGCAGGTCGGCGCGGGTGGGGGCGGGCAGGCCGCCCAGCATCCGCAGGATCGAGACCAGTTCGTCGCGCAGCTTGCCGCGATGGGTCACGCGGTCCAGCATGCCGTGTTCCAGCAGATATTCGGCGCGCTGGAACCCTTCGGGCAGCTTTTCGCGGATCGTCTGTTCGATCACGCGCGGGCCGGCAAAGCAGATCAGCGCGTTTGGTTCGGCGATGTGGATGTCGCCCAGCATGGCATAGCTGGCGGTGACGCCGCCCGTGGTCGGGTGGGTCAGCACGACGATGTAGGGGATGCCGGCCTCGCGCAGCATCTCGACCGCGACGGTGGTGCGGGGCATCTGCATCAGGGACAGGATCCCCTCCTGCATGCGGGCGCCGCCCGCGGCGGAGAAGAGGATCATCGGCTTTCGGACCTTGATCGCCCGTTCGGCGGCCGCCACGATCGCGTTGCCCACATACATGCCCATGGACCCGCCCATGAAGCTGAAGTCCTGGCCCACGGCGATGACCGGGGTGCGGCCGATCTCTCCCTCGGCGACCAGCATGGCCTCCTTTTCGCCGGTGGATTTCTGCGCGGCCTTCATGCGGTCGGGGTATTTCTTCTGATCGCGGAACTGCAGCGGGTCTGCGATGGGCTCGGGGACCTTGACCTCGACGAAGGCGCCCCCGTCGAACAGCGCACCGAAGCGGTCGCGCGGCGTGATCGCCATGTGGTGATCGCAGTTCGTGCAGACGTTCAGGTTGTCCGACAATTCGCGGTGGAACAGCATCGTCCCGCATTCGGGGCATTTCGTCCACAGGTTCTCGGGGACTTCGCGCCGCGAGAACAGCGAGTTGATGCGCGGGCGGACGTAGTTCGTGATCCAGTTCATCGCGAATGGCCTTGGCTGTTTCAGGCCCCCAGATAGGGCCCCACGCGGGGAATTGCAATTGCCGGGGGGGCGGCTGATGATGCCGGGCATGTGGACGACCCTGTTCTTTTTCACGCACACGACCCTGTCGCTGGTGATCATCGCCCGCGTGCTGCTGCGTCCCAGGGTCGAGCCCTCGGTGCGGCTGGCCTGGATCATGGTCGTCGAGGCGGTGCCGCTCTTGGGGATCGCGGCCTATCTGCTGTTCGGAGAGGTCCGCATGAAGCAGGCCGAGGTCCAGCGGATGTCCGACGTGCGCGACCGCCTGACCGGCCTGCGCACCGCCGTGCCCGCCGTCCGCGCCGACCGGTCCGACCCGGCGGGCCCGATCATCGCCGCGAACGAGGCGGTGGGCGGCATGCAGGCCGTCCAGGGCAACAGCCTGCAGCTGCTGGAGGAGAGCGACGGGGCGATCGAAGAGCTGGTCGCGGCCATCGATGCGGCGACCGATCATGTGCATCTGCTGTTCTACATCTGGCTGCCCGATGCCAGCGGCACCAAGGTCGCCCAAGCCCTGTGCCGCGCCGAGGATCGCGGCGTGCAATGCCGTGTCATCGTCGACGCCCTTGGGTCGCGGTCGCTGGTCCGGTCGGAGCTGTGGGACCGGATGAGCCAGGCGGGCGTGGAATGCGTCACCGCCTTTCCCTGGGGCCTGCCCTTCATCAGCATCCTGTTCCAGCGTTTGGACCTGCGCAACCACCGCAAGATCCTGGTGATCGACAACGCCGTGGCCTTTACCGGCAGCCGCAACTGCGCGGACATGGCGTTCGCGATCAAGGCGCGCTTTGCCCCCTGGATCGACATCCTGGTTCGGGTCGAGGGACCGGCGGTGCGCCAGCTGCAGGGCGTCTTCCTGTCGGACTGGATGAGCTATACCGGCCGCGATCTGGGCCCCATGCTGCAGCCGGTGGCGCCGGTCGCCGATCCCGGCGTCGCGGCGCAGGTGGTGGCCACCGGCCCCGACCTGCGCGCGGGCAGCGTGTCGGACTGCCTGTCCGCGATGCTGCACGCGGCGCGCGACCGGGTGGTGATCACCACACCGTACTATGTCCCCGACGATGCGCTGGACGCGGCGATCCGGGCGGCGGCGCGGCGCGGGGTGCAGGTCACAATGATCCTGCCCGCCCGCAACGACAGCCTGATCGTGGGGGCGACCAGCCAAGGCTTCTATTACGGGCTGCTGGCCGCCGGGGTCCGGCTGATGCTGTTCCGCGACGGCCTGCTGCATTCCAAGATCCTGACCGTGGACGGGCGCATGGCGATGATCGGCAGCGCGAACCTGGACCGTCGCAGCTTCGAGCTGAACTATGAGGTCAACATGGCGGTCTATGACCCGGAATTCGTGGGGCTGCTGGATGCGCGGCAGGCCAGCTATGTCGCGCGGGCCGACGCGATCACGCTGGACCAGGTGCGCGCCTGGTCGCCGTGGCGGCGCATCCGCAACAACGCACTGGCGCTGGCATCGCCGCTGCTGTGATCACAGGGGCAGGGCGGTCGTGTATTTCGTCTGACGCAGCACGAAATGCGTCACCGTGCTGCGGATGATGCCCAAGGACAGCATCCGGCGCATCAGGAAATGTTCCAGCCCCTCGGCGTCGGTCGCCACGATCTTCAGCTGATAGTCGAAGGTGCCGGTGATGGTCGCGCATTCCAGGATCTGCGCCTCGGTCTGCACGAAGCGGTCGAACCGCGCCAGCGTCGCCTCGGTATGGTCCAGCAGCGACACCTGGACATAGGCCAGGGCATGCAGCCCGGCCTTGGCCGGCGGGACCAGCGCCACCTGCCGGTCGATTACCCCGGTCTCGATCAGCCGCCGCAGCCGCCGCCACGCGGGCGATGTCGACAGGCCCGCCGCATCGGCCAGCCCTTGGGTCGACAGGGTCGCGTCCTGCTGCATCAGGCGCAGGATGCGGCGGTCGGCATCGTCCAGATCGGGCATCGGTTTTCCCTGTTTCGCCGGTCTGCGAAATGATGTGCCGCCAAAGCCGGATGGACAACCCATTCCGGCAAGGTTTTCCCTCCGCATCCGGTAATCTGGACCGCAGAGGAGGACGTGCCATGCCGAAATCGACCGAATATGCCGCCAAGGTCGCCGACGACCGGGGTTTCATCGCCTATGACGCCGAGGAGGATGCTGTCTGGCGCGACCTGATGGCCCAGCAGCTGCCCGCCGTGCGGGACCGGATGGCCTCGCCCTATCTGCGGGGTCTGGACCTGCTGGACCTGCCGCAGGACCGCGTGCCGCAATGCCCCGAGGTGTCGGCCAAGCTGGGCGCGCTGACCGGGTGGCGGGTGGAACCAGTGCCGGCGCTGATCGGGTTCGGGCGGTTCTTCGGCATGCTGGCCGACAGGACGTTCCCGGCCGCCAGCTTCATCCGCAAGCGCAAGCATTTCAACTATATCGAAGAGCCGGACATCTTCCACGAGATCTTCGGCCACACGCCGCTGCTGACCGATCCGGCCTTTGCCGCCTTCAGCCAGGCCATCGGCGCGGCGGGAACGCGCTGCGACAAGGCCGACTATGCCTGGCTGATCCGCCTGTATTGGTTCTCGATCGAATTCGGGCTGATGCGCGAGGATGGCCAGCTGAAGGCCCTGGGGTCGGGGCTGGCCAGTTCGGTCACCGAACTGCCCTGGGCCATTTCCGGGCAGGCGGAACAGCGGCCCTTCGACATGATCGACATCCTGCGCACGCCCTATCGGATCGATATCCACCAGCCGGTCTATTTCGTGATAGATGATCTGGACGACCTGTTCGCCGCCGCCCGGCGCGACCTGCTGGCCGACATCGCCCAGGCCCGCGCCCTGGGGCTGCACGCACCGAAATACCCGCCCAAGACCGCCGCCTGAAAGGACCGATGCCATGACCACCTGCGATCTTGCCGCCCGCGACTGCGAACCCTGCAAGGGGGGCGTGGCACCGCACGACCCGGCGACCGCCGCCACCATGCTGACCCGGCTGACGGACTGGACCCTGTCGGACGATGGCACCGCCATCACCCGTCGCTTCACCTTCAAGGGGTTCGCCAAGGCGGTGGAGATGGCGAACCTGGCCGCATGGCTGGGCAACAAGCAGGGCCACCATCCCGACATCGCCTTCGGCTGGGGCTATTGCACGGTGACCTTCACCACACACGAGGCCGGCGGGCTGACCGACAACGACTTCATCTGCGCCGCCCGGCTGGACGCGCTGGTGGCCTAAACGGCACGCGTCAGGGTTGTCCGGCGGCCCGTCACGGTCTATCCCCAAGGCCAGGGGTTTCCAGCATACGGGCCGTGCCGCATGACGAATCGTCGCCTTGTCCGGGATGACCGGCGCCAGACCGGGGGTCGCGTCCATGTCGCGCCATGAGACCAGCTGGCTGTCGCGCCGCCGGCGCGGCCACGCGGCCCGGCAATGGTCGCGGATGCTGAAATCGGTCACGCGCCGCGACCGGCCCCTGGATCCCGACCTGCGCGACGAGGCCCGCGACCTGCATCAGGTGCTGTCGCGTCTGCTGCACGCCGCCGACGCGCGCAGCGTGGGCGGCCGCGATTCCCTGTCGCGCATCGATCTGCCGGCGGGCACCGACTGGCGCTGGCGGCCCCAGATCCTGCAGGCGCGCCATGCCGCCCCCGCGCTGATCGCCCCGGAAGCGGGCCGGTGGCTGTCCCCCGAGGTGGCGCTGTTCCACGACTGCGCCGAACGTGCGCTGATCCTGCGGCAGGTGCGCAACCGCCGCGCCACCGACCTGTCCGATTACGGGCTGGCGCTGGAGGTGATGGGGTTTTCCGGCAGCTTCCTGTCGTTCTCGCTGTCGCTGCCGGTCGAGGCGCTGCGTGATCTGGGCGGGCATCACATCATCCGGCTGGACGCGACGCTGCAGGCGGAACGCCCCATCGCGGTCTATGCCCGGCTGAACATCCAGCAGGGTCCGAACACCGAAACCATGCTGCGCAAGATGGGCGAGCCGATCGAGGGCCGCCACTGCGACCGCAACGTCGAGTTCGACCTGGGCTATGCCGAACTGTCCGCCCGGTCGGTCGAGAAGGCATGGCTGGACCTGATCTTCGAGGCGCCCTTCATGAACGCGGTCGGCCTGCGCGACGTGATCCTGTCGCGCCATCCCCGCGCCCAGATCTGAGGATATGGCCATGCCGCATTTCGACAATCACGGCCTGAAGGGCGGCGTCTGGCGCGGCGCGCTGACGGGCATCGACGCACCCGGCATCCGGGTCGTGCTGATTCAGCACGCCGAGGTCCTGGCCGAGGCGCGCGTGACGGCCGACGGCCCCGGCCGCTGGCTGGTCGAGGCGGACCTGCCGGCCCAGGTCCTGTCGGACGGGGTGCAGACGCTGCTGCTGAAGACGGCGGCGGGGCCGGGACCGGACAGCGGGCCGGACGGGCATGTCCTGGCGCGGCTGTCGCTGATGGCTGGCCAGCCCCTGGACGAGGATCTGACCGCCGAGATCGCCGCCCTGCGGGCCGAGCTGGAACTGGTCAAGCGAGAGCTGCGCCGCTTTGCCGCCGACCTGACGGGGCGCTAGGTCCCGTCACCCGGCCGTCATGGTTCCTTGCGAAAAGCGGGGGGCGTGGCTATATCGCGGCTTCGCGACCCGCCCCCCGTGTTTCTTGACGTAAGGTTGACCATGACCCTGCCGCAGACGCCGCATTACCTGATCGACATGGCCCGTCTGCGCGCCAACATGGAAAAGGTCGCCCATCTGCGCGAGGCGTCGGGCGCCAAGGCGCTTCTGGCGCTGAAATGCTTTGCCACCTGGTCGGTCTTCGACCTGATGCGCGACTACATGGACGGGACCACGTCCTCGTCGCTTTATGAACTGCGCCTGGGGCATGAGACCTTCGGCAAGGAAACCCACGCCTATTCCGTGGCCTGGGCCGATCACGAGATCGACGAGGCGGTGGGTTACGCCGACAAGATCATCTTCAACAGCCTGTCGCAGCTGGACCGCTTCGGCGCCAAGGCCGCGGGCATCGCGACCGGCCTGCGGCTGAACCCGCGCTTTTCGACCAGCGGCTTCGATCTGGCCGACCCGGCGCGGCCGTTTTCCCGCCTGGGCGAAGGCGACGTGGAGCGGCTGGAATCCGCGCTGGACCGCATCAGCGGCGTGATGATCCACTACAACTGCGAAAACGGCGACTTCGACCTGTTCGACCGCCAGCTGACCCGGATCGAGGACGAGTTCGGCGCCATCCTGAAGCGCCTGGACTGGGTGTCCCTGGGCGGCGGCATCCACTTCACCGGCCAGGGCTATCCGCTGGACCGGCTGGCCGACCGCCTGAAGGCCTTCCAGGACCGCTTTGGCGTGCAGGCCTATCTGGAGCCCGGAGAGGCCAGCATCACCAACACCACCACGCTGGAGGTCAGCGTCCTGGACATCATCGACACCGGCAAGCCCGTGGCGATCGTGGACAGCTCGACCGAGGCGCATATGCTGGACCTGCTGATCTATCGCCAGGACGCCCGCCTGCCGCAGGAGGGCGATCACCGCTACCAGATCGCGGGCAAGACCTGCCTGGCGGGCGACATCTTCGGAGAGGCGGGCTTTGACCGGCCCCTGCGGATCGGCGACCGGGTCAGCATCCAGGATGCGGCCGGATACACGATGGTCAAGAAGAACTGGTTCAACGGCGTCGCCATGCCCGCCATCGCGCGCCGCGAGGAGGACGGAACGATCCGCACCGTCCGCAGCTTCGGTTACGACGAATACAAAGGCAGCCTGTCCTAAGGCCACCCATCCTCTGCCACCTGAAGGAGACAGAATTGGCGAAAAAGAACGTGCTCATCATCGGTGCGGGCGGCGTGGCGCAGGTCACGGCCCACAAGGTCGCGCAATGGGCGGCCGAATTCGGCGACCTGCACATCGCGAACCGCACGCAGGCCAAGGCCGACGCGATCATCCAGTCCTTGCGCGAGAAGGGTCATGACATGGCCTGGACCAGCCATGCGCTGGACGCGATGGACGCGGACGCGGTCGAGGCGCTGATCCGGCAGGTGGATGCGGGCATCGTCATCAACGTGGGCACGGCCTTCATCAACATGACCGTCCTTGAGGGCTGCATCCGCGCGGGCGCCGCCTACATCGACACGGCCATCCACGAGGATCCCGCCAAGATCTGCGAGACGCCGCCCTGGTACGGCAATTACGAATGGAAGCGCCGCGAGGACGTGGCCAAGGCGGGCATCACCGCCATCCTGGGCGCGGGCTTCGATCCGGGCGTGGTCAACGCCTATGCGCGCCTGGCCGAGGACGAGTATTTCGACAAGGTCGACAGCATCGACATCGTGGACATCAACGCCGGATCGCACGGCCGTTGGTTCGCCACGAATTTCGACCCCGAGATCAATTTCCGCGAGTTCACCGGCACGGTCTATTCCTGGCAGAAGGGCGCCTGGCAGGAGAACCGCATGTTCGAGGTCGGCCGCGAATGGGACCTGCCCGTCGTGGGCAAGCGCACCGCCTATCTGTCGGGCCATGACGAGGTCCACAGCCTGTCGGCCCGCTATCCCGATGCGGATGTGCGGTTCTGGATGGGGTTCGGCGAACACTACATCAACGTCTTCACCGTCCTGCAGAAGCTTGGCCTGCTGTCGGAACAGCCGGTCACGCTGGCCGACGGCACCGACGTGGTGCCGCTGAAGGTGGTCAAGGCCGTGCTGCCCGACCCGGCAAGCCTCGCCCCCGATTACGAGGGCAAGACCTGCATCGGCGACCTGGTCCGCGGCACCCGCGACGGCAAGGAGGCCGAGGTCTTCATCTACAACGTCGCCGACCACAAGGAGGCCTTCGAGGAGGTCGGAAGCCAAGGCATCAGCTATACCGCGGGCGTGCCCCCGGTCGCGGCGGCGATCCTGATCGCGCGCGGTCCATGGGACGCGGGCAAGATGGCCAATGTCGAGGATCTGCCCGCGCGGCCCTTCCTGGAACTGCTGGGAGAGATGGGCCTCCCCACCCGCGTCATCGACGCATCGGGCGATCATCCGGTCTGATTCAGGCCGATCCGGAATAACGTGAACGCGGCGGTTCGGAACATCCGAGCCGCCGCCTGCGTTTGCGCAGCACACGGGTGCCACCGGCGTTGGGGAACGCGGCGCCCGCATCGGGGGTTCGACATGCCAGGTCCTGAAGGACATCTTTTTCCACGGTTTTCACAACGCGCCGACAGCAAGGTCCCGGTTCTGGCGAACTGGGCCGTGATCGGCATCTTTCTGGTCATGGCCTTCGCCGCCATTGCCGCGGGGCGCGATTTCCTGATGCCCGTCACCATGGCGATGCTGCTGTTCTTCGTCTTCACGCCCTTGCGCCGATTTGCCGAACGCCGCGGCATCCCGGATGCGGCGACCGCTGCGGGCATCACCCTGTCGATCCTGCTGGCCGTGGGGGTGATCGCCTATGCCGCCAGCGGCCCGCTGAGCCGGGCGATGAGCAACATGCCCATCATCAGCGCGCAGCTGGAGCAGAAGTTCGACAGCGTCCGCGACAGCCTGTCGGACCTGCGCGAGGCCGCCGCACGCATCGACGAGGCGCAGAGCACCGATCCCGGCCCCGAGGAACCCCCCGCCATCCGCATCCAGCAGGAGGGCGAGACAACCCTGGGCACCGTCATGCACATGGCGCCGCTGCTGATGGGGCAGGTGCTGTTCACGCTGATCCTGCTGTTCTTCCTGATCGCGTCCGGCGACCTGCTGTATCTGAAGATCGTCCAGAGCTTCGACCGCATGCGCGACAAGCGCGGCGCTTATCTGGCCCTGCGCCAGATCGAGGATTCGCTTGGCAACTATCTGGGCGCCATCACCATCATCAATGCGGGGCTTGGCCTGGCGGTGGGGCTGACGATGTGGGCATGGGGGATGCCGGGCCCGCTTCTGTTCGGGATCGGGGCGTTCCTTCTGAACTTCATCCCCTATCTGGGGGCGATCACCGGGGTCGCCATATCGGGCATCGTGGCGCTGGTGGTGATGCCGGGGCTGTTCTGGCCGGCGATGGTCGCCGCAAGCTATCTAAGCCTGACATCGCTGGAGGGGCAGATCATCACGCCCTACTTCGTGTCGCGGCGGCTGCAGATGAACACGGTCGTGGTGTTCCTGGGCGTCGCGCTGTGGGCTTGGCTGTGGTCAGTCATCGGGATGATCATCGCGGTGCCGGTGCTGGTGGTGATCCGCGTGCTGGCCGAACACATCCCCGGGTGGGAGAAGTTCGGCAACTTCCTGGCCGGCGACGAACCCCCCGCCCTGACCGACGAGGACGAGGACGAGGCCCGCGAACTGGTCGAGGCGGGTGCCGCCGCCGAGGATGGCCCCGCCGCCCGCGCGGTCACGGCCGAACTGGTCGCGACCCACGACGCCACCGATGCGCCATAGAAAAACGGGCCGGCGATCGCCGGCCCGTTTTCAATTGTCATGGGCGTAAGGCTCAGCCTGCGGGCAGAGTGGGTGCGATCTCGTTGACGGCGGCCTCGATCTGTTGGCAGGTCGCCTCGACGGTGCTGCCGCGCTCTTCGACGGCGTCGGCCAAGGACACCTCGGTTCCGCCGACGGACACGGTGCCTTGGGCGCCCTTCTCCTCGGCGGCGCTGCCGACGGCCTCGTCACCGCCCTGCAGAAGGCCGACCAGCTTGCCTTGGGCCTCGACGGCCTCGGCCCCGGTGAAACCCTGCTTCTGGCAGTACTGCAGGATGCCTAGCTGGTTGCGCGCGGCCTCGTAGGTGGTGCCAGGATCGGCGGGGGCGGCCTGCGCGGGGGCGTCCTGTGCAGGCGCTGCGGCATCCTGTGCGACAACGGCGGCGGGCAGCAGGCCCAGACCCATGGCGAATGCGATCTTGCGGATCATGTCGTTTCCTTTTTCTGCGTACCCGGTGGTGATCCGGACAACGTCGGCAGGACGCTAGACCGAGCGATCGGGAATGACCCGACCCGCACCGTCCATGGCCGCCATACCGGCAAGACCCTGCCTGAAACCCGCCCTGGGATCGCCGGATCTGGGCAGGTTCCGGCGCAAGCTTGTCGGCTGCCGATCACATCGGCACACGAAATCATCAGCGGCCCCCGTGACACGGGCGTGATTGAACCGTTCGTCTGCCCAAAGGTTGGGTCCGTGACAGCGGCATCGACCGCAGCGAATCACAGGAGAGTACGATGACCAATCCGATCGCATCCCTGAAGCTGGGCGGCGCGGCCGCCGTCCTGACCGCCCTGATGGCGACGGCGTCCCTGGCCCAGACCGCCGTGCCAACCGAGGGGATGACCACCATGGAGGAGGTCCAGTTCCCGACCCTTGACGGTTTCGCAACCGACCAGGAGGTCATCGACAGCCTGTCCGCCCAAGGCTACGAGAATGTCGTCGTCCTGCGCGGCCCCGAGACGCTGATCGTCAGCGGGGAACGCGGTGGCCTGCCGACCGAGCTGATCTTCAGCGCCACGGACGGGACGCTGCTGATGGTCGACGGGATCGAGCCGGCGACCGACGGCTGATCTGATGATCCCTTGTTGAACAGGCCGGGCCATGCGCCCGGCCTTTTTCATAGGTCACGGCGCGTCGGGATCCTGCGCCAGCCGGTCCAGCGCCGCGGACAGGGCGGCCGCGTCAGGTCCCAGTTCCGCCAGCAGGCGATCCTGGAACGCTTGCGCGACCTGGCCCAACCGATCCATCAGATCGCGCCCTTGCGGGGTCAGTTCCAATGCGATCAGGCGGCGGTCGCCCGCATGGTCCGACTTGGCGACCAGACCGGCCTGTTCCAGCCGCGTCGCCGCCCGGCTGACGACCGACTTGTCCAGGCTGACGCGGTTGTGGATGTCGCGCACGCTGACGGAACCAGAGTGGTTCAGATGCGCCAGCACGCGCCATTCGGGAATCGTCAGCCCGGCCTCGGCCGCATAGAGGCGGGCGAAACGGCGGCTGACCTGCTGGGCCGCGACGGCCAGGCGATAGGGCAGAAAGTCGTCCAGGTGAAAGGCCATGATCCCCTCCGGTCCGGATCAGATGGCCCGAAAGCGGGGCAGGGGGCAACCGCCCGTCACACCAGTCCCAGCATCAGCGGCACCGCGATCAGCGTGGCCAGGGCGGCGGTCTGGACCAGCAGCATGGCGATGGCGGCAGCGCCGACCTGCGCCATGCGCGCCAGTGCGGTCTTCATGCCGACCGCGGCCACGGCGGCGACCAGCAGGGCCCGAGACAGGGTCGAGGCGGCATCGGTCACGGGCAGCGGCACCAGATGCGCCGAATTCGCCGCCGCCAGCACCAGAAACACCAGCACGAAGCCCGGCAGCAGCGGTGGACGCGCGGCCCCCGCGGGCGCGGCGCGGCGCAGGACCAGCGCCGCGATCAGCACGACGGGCGCCAAGAGCGTCACGCGGATCAGCTTGACCACGGTGGCGATGTCGCCTGTCTCCTCGGACACGGAATAGCCCGCGCCTACGACCTGGGCCACGTCATGGATCGTGGCACCCAGGAACAGGCCGGTCTGGTGCTGGTCCAGGCCCAGGCCCGCCGCCAGCATCGGATAGACGATCATCGCGAAGGTCGACATGACCGTGACGGTGATCACGGTAAAGGACAGGTCGCGTTCCGCGCTGTCCCGCGCGGGCAGGACGGATGCGATGGCCATCGCCGCCGATGCCCCGCAGATCGCCACCGACCCGCCGGTCAGCAGGCCGAAGGCGCGGTCCTGGCCCAGCCTGCGCGCCAGCGCGACCGATCCCAGGATCACCACCGCGACCGATCCCGCGACCAATGCCACGAAGGGCCAGCCGATCGCGGCGACCATGTCCAGCGACACCCGCAGGCCCAGCAGCGCGACCCCCGCGCGCAGCAGGGTGCGGGCGGCAAAGTCGATGCCGGGACCGGCGCGGTCGTCCTCGGCCAGGAAATGCAGCGGCATGCCCAGCAGGATCGCCATCAGCATCACCGGCACGCCGTAATGGCCGGACAGGAACTGCGCCGCCATGGCGACTGTGACGGCCAGCATCAGGCCGGGCGCCAGGGCGCGCGCGCGGGCGGCAAGGGGGATGTCGGTGCGGGTCATGGGCGTCCAAGGGGGCCGGGTCGCGGCCCCCGGCAGGGGTTACTGGATGTCGCGGGCGCGTTCCTCGGCCAGCGCGGTCTCGGCCTGAGACACGGCCTCGCGGAAGCTGGCCAGGATCTCCTCGCCACCGTCGACATTGCTGGTGAACCAGTCATAGACCGGGGCCGCGGCCTCGGTGAAGGCGGCCTTCTCCTCGGCCGTGGGGACATAGACCTCGCCGCCGCCGGCGCGGAACTCCTCATAGGCCGCGATGGACTTGCGCTTGGGCGAGGCGAAGGTCGCCTGCTGCAGCTGGGCGAACCCGTCGACGACGATGGCGCGCATGTCCTCGGGCATCTCCATGAAGCGCTCGTTCGACATCCACCACATCGCGCCCATGTAGGCGTGGCCGTCCAGCGTCAGGTATTGCAGCCCGGCTTCGGGGAAACGCATCGACATGATGTCTGTGATGCCGTTCGCGGTGCCCTCGACCACGTTGGTCTGCAGCGAGGTGAACAGTTCCGCCCAGGGGATCGGCGTGGGCGAGGCGTCCAGCGCGCGCACCAGCTCCTGCGGCAGGTCGGCCACCACGGTGCGCATCTTCAGGCCCGACAGGTCGGCGGGCGTCTGGATGCGGCGCTTGGTGTTGGCGAAGTTGCGCCAGCCGCCGGTGTTGCCGATCGTCATCAGCCGCAGCATCCCGCCCGAATCCTCCAGCGTCATGTCGCGCAGCTGGCGGGTGAAATCGCCCGTCAGGACGCGTTCGGCCACCCGGTCGTCGGCCATGATGTAGGGCAGGTCCAGGACCTGCAGATAGGGAAACAGCCCCGCCGCCCCGTCCGAGGTCGAGATGTAGACGTCGATCGAGCCGTCGGCCACGCCCTGCAGGCATTCCGCACCGTTCGAGCAGAGCTGCGTGCCCATGAAGATCTCGACCGCGATGGCGCCGTTGGAGGCCGCCTCGACATGCGACTTGAAGACCTGCAGGCCGTCGAAATCCTCGTCGTTCTCGTTCGAGTTGGCCACGGCGCGCAGGGTGTATTCCTGTGCCATGACGGGGGTGGCCAGCGCCAGGGCGGCGGCCAGGGTCAGTGCGGGTTTCAGCATGGTATCCTCCCTTGGTGGTCTCAGTCCGCAAAGCCGGTCAGGCGCGGGATGGTCATGGAAATGGCCGGGACATAGGTGATCAGGAAGATCACCAGCACCTCGACCAGCAGGAACGGCAGGATGGCGCGGGCGATGGTCATGACCTTTTCGCCCGACACCGCAGAGGCCACGAACAGCACCAGCCCCATGGGCGGCGTGGCCAGGCCCACCGTCAGGTTGACGCACATGATGATCGCGAAATGCACGCTGTCGACGCCCATGCCGGTGAAGACCGGCCCCAGGATCGGCGCCAGGATGATGATCGCGGGGCCCGCGTCCAGGAACATGCCGACGACGAACAGGAACAGGTTGATCATCAGCAGCAGGATCAGCGGGTCGGCGGTCAGCGTCAGGATCCAGTCGGCCATCATCTGCGGCGTCTGCGACAGCGAGATCACCGTCTTGAACGACATCGCCGCACCCACCAGCAGCAGCACCACCGCCGAGGTCAGCGCTGCGCGGCCCAGGACGTCCGGCAGTTCCGCGATCTTCATCGTGCGCAGCACGAACAGGCTGATGACCAGCGCATAGACGGCGGCGACGGCGGCGGCCTCGGTGGGCGTGAAGACGCCGCCCAGGATGCCGCCCAGGATGATAACCGGGGTCATCAGCGGAAAGAACGCCTTGAGGCTGGCCTGTCCGCGCTGGCCCCAGCTTTGGCGGGGCGCGGCGATGGGAAAGTCGTAGCGGTCGGCCATGACCTTGACCGCGATCATCAGGCCCACGCCCACCAGGATGCCGGGCACGATGCCCGCCAAAAACAGCGCCGCGACGCTTTCGCCCATCACATAGGCATAGATGATCATGATCCCCGACGGCGGGATGATCGGCCCGATGACCGAGCTGGCCGCGGTGATCGCGGCGGCGAAGCGGCGGGTATAGCCCTGCTTCTCCATCGCCGGGATCAGCATGGACCCAAGCGCCGAGGTGTCGGCCACGGCCGACCCCGACAGGCCCGCGAACAGCATCGACGACAGGATGTTCACATGCGCCAGGCCGCCGCGGAAATGTCCCATCAGGGCCTGGGCGAATTCGACCAGGCGCAGCGTGATGCCGCCGCGGTTCATCAGCTCGCCCGCCAGCATGAAGAATGGGATCGCCATCAGCGGAAAGCTGTCCATGCCGTTATAGAGGTTGCGGTACAGCAGCGTCAGGTCGCGTTCCTGTCCGTTCAGCATCAGCAGGATGCCCGGCGCCGCCAGCATCCCGAAGAACACCGGCAGGCCGATCAGCAGAAAGGTCAGGAACAGCGGCAGAAACAGGATCAGCATCACTCGGCCCCCCGCAGGCCCGCATCCAGCCCCTCGATCGGGGGCAGGTCGCGGGCGCCGCCCAACTGCGCCAGGATGCGCAGGATCAGTTCGACATTCACGGAAATCAGCAGCATCAGCCCGACCGGGATCGACGCCATCATCCAGGACCGCGGTACCCGGTACCAGTCGCTTAAATCTAGCGACGTGGGCAGGAACAGCGATGCGCTGGCAAAGCGTCCGCCCAGGCCCGTCACCTCGCGCCAGCCGATCTGCACGGCTGCGACCAGCACCACCAGCGACACGACCAGCAGGACCAGGTTCAGCAGCCGCGCGGCCGTCGCGGGCAGCATGGCGGGAAGAAAGTCGATCGCGACGAAACCCCCGCGCCGGAACGCGGTCGGCGCCATCAGGCCGGTCATCCACAGCATGCAGAACCGCGCGGCCTCGTCCGGCCAGGCCAGGGCGCTGTTGAAGCCATAGCGGGCGACGACCTGCACGATGGTCACCACGACCATCAGGCCGATGGCCACGATGCCCACCGCGCGCCCCGCGCGCAGCAGCTGTTCGTTGATCCGGGACAATGGCCGGACAAGGCCCGTCAGCAGGCGCATCTTGGGTGTCTCCTCCCCCGTTTCGTGACGGTGCCGGGCCTCCTCCTGCCCGGCGCCGCGGTCGGTCAGCCTCTGGCGATCCCGGCGATCTGCCCGCCGAAGAAGGCCAGCGGATCGCCTTCGGTGATCTGGGCGTGCAGGACGCGACCGACGATGATCATGTGGTCGCCCGCCTCGTGCATGGCGAACAGGTCGCAATCGAACCGGGCCAGGCAGCGGTCCAGCACCGGCACGCCATGCGCGTTCGCGGACAGGCCCGCATGGTCCAGCGCGTTGCGGTTGCGCGCGACGGTCCAGGCCAGGTCGGCCTGGTCGGCGGCCAGCACGTGGATGGCGAAATGGCGCGCCTGCGCAAAGACCGGAAAGCGCGAGCTGGCCAGCGCCGGCGACCACATCACCAGCGGCGGATCCATCGAGATGGACGAGAAGCTGTTGGCGGTCATCGCCGCGCAGCCGCCCTCGGTCGCGGCGGTCACCACCGTGACCCCGGTCGCGAAGCGGCCAAAGGCATCGCGCAGCAGCCGCCCGTTCTGCGGATCGGGAACGAAGCTGTGCGGGATCGGTCGCGTCATGGCACCTCTTGCCCAAGGGCTGCTTGGTAAAGGCGGAACCACTGCACGCGGTCCAGCCGGACCTTTTCGGCATCGGCGATCCGGGCGATCCGTGCAAGCGAATTGGTGCCCATGACCGGCAGGATGGTCGCGGGGTGGCGCAACAGGAACGCAACAGCCACCGCCGCGCGGTCCACGCCGAATTCCGCCGCCAGCGCGTCCATTTCAGCGGCAACGGGTCCGTGACCGGTCATCAGGCTGCCGCCGCCCAGGGGCGACCAGGCCATGACCGGGTCGCGGCGGCGCTGATGAAAGGCCAGGTCGCCGTTGGTGAAGGGCTGGATCGCGGCCAGCGACACCTCGATCTGGTTGGTGACCAGCCGGGTCTGCATCGACCCTTGCAGCAGTTCCACGTCCCAGGGGCGGAAGTTCGACACGCCCACCGCGCGGACCTTGCCCGATGCCACCAGCGCGTCCAGCGCCGCGCCCGTGTCGTCGGGGTCCATCAGCGGGTCGGGGCGGTGGATCAGCAGCAGGTCGATCCGGTCCGTGCCCATATCGCGCAGCGACGTGTCAACCGCGGCGCGGATGTGGTCGCCGGATGTGTCGTAATGCTTGCAGGCCGCGTCGGCGTATTTGCCGATCGGTGCGATGATGTCGCATTTCGTGACGATCTCGATCCGGTCGCGCAGGCCGGGGCTGGCACGCAGGGCGGCGCCCAGGATGCCTTCGGCGGTATAGGCGCCATAGATGTCGGCCTGGTCCATCGTGGTGATGCCCTGGTCCAGGCAGGCCTCGATCTTGGCCTGGACATGGGCGGGCGAGGTGTCGGCATCGTCGCCGATCCGCCACATGCCATAGACCAGCCGCGACAGGCTCAGATCATCGGTCAGCGTCACACGGTTCATCTCAGCGCCTTTCGCCGGTGCCCAGGGGCGTTGCGGGGGTGGTGTCGGGCACGCGGCCCTGGACACGGTTCAACTGGCAGGTATTCATCTGGGGCAGGACGCGGCTGCCGAAATGGCAGGCCTCGTCCTTGTGGGGATAGCCCGACAGGATGAAGGCGCGGATGCCCATGCGACGCAGCTCCTCCAGCTTGGTTAGGACCTGGTCGGTCGATCCGACGATGGCCGCGCCGCAGCCCGACCGCGCCCGGCCCACGCCGGTCCACAGGTTGGGCTCGATATAGCCCTCCAGATCGGCCAGCTCTCGGTTGCGCGCCTGGCGGCTGACGCCGAGCGAGCCCGCGTCCAGCGCGCGTTCGCGGATCAGCCGACCCTGGTCATCGTCCAGCTGGCTGACCAGGTCGCGGGCATATTCGCGGGCCTCGGCCTCGGTGTCGCGGACGATCACATGGGCGCGAAAGCCGTAATCCAGCGTGCGGCCGTATTTCTCTGCCGCGGCATGGGCGGCGCGCATCCGGTCGGCGATGTCCTCGGTCTTTTCGGGCCACATCAGATAGACGTCGCAATGCTGGCCGCACAGGTCCAGCGCGTCGGGGGAATAGCCGCCGAAATAGAGCATCGGCCCGCCCGTCTGATAGGGCTGGACAGGATCGGTGGTCAGGCCGCTGAAGTCATAGACCTGTCCCTGATAGTTGATTTCGCCCTGCGTCCAAGCCTGCTTCAGGATCTCGACCACCTCGCGACTGCGCTGATAGCGGAAGGGGCTGGGCTCCTGCTGGCCGGGGAAATCGCTGCTGATGATATTGACCGTCAGGCGGCCCTCCAGCATGTGGTCCAGCGTGGCGATGGTGCGGGCCAGCATGATCGGCTGCATCTCTCCGCAGCGGACGGCAGCCAGCATGTTGATGCGTTGGGTGATCGGCGCGCAGCCGGCCACGAAGGACAGCGTGTCCTGTCCGACCTGATAGCTGGACGGGCACAGGATGTTGCCGAACCCCTGCCGTTCGGCCGTGCGCACGATGTCCGAACAATGCGCCCAGCTTGACCGCAGCGACCCGTCGGGCACGCCCAGATGGCGGTAATCGTCGGAACACAGCGCCGCGAACCAGGCGACCTCGACGGCATCCAGATCGGCTGAGGTGACGGGGACGACGGTCATGGTTTCCTCCCGGGACGGCGTCGGATTTCCCTTTGCATAGCGCCCCCCATCGTGTAAATCAATGGTGTATCAATTTACCGGGGGACGGTCGTGGCAGGGGCAGGCGAACATCGGTCGGACGCGTTGCCGATCCACCTGCAGATCACCGAAATGATGATTCGCGACATCGCCGCGGGTCGTCTGGTCGATGGCCAGAAGCTGCCGCCCGAACGCCAGATGGCCCAGGCGCATGACACCACCGTGCGGACCCTGCGCAAGGCGCTGGCCGAACTGGAGGCGCAGGGCCTGCTGGACCGTCGGCAGGGATCGGGGAACTACATCCGGGCGGGCGAACCGACGCGGGCGGTCTATTCGATGTTCCGGCTGGAACATGCGCAGGGCGGGGGCGGCCTGCCGCGCGCGCGGCTGCTGTCGGTCGGATCGCATCCCAAGGATGCCGGCCAGCCCGCCTATGGCAGCGCCGATCACGGCACCCGGTTCCGGCGCCTGCGGTTCCTGGACGACACCCCCATCGCGGTCGAGGAGATCTGGCTGGACGGCGGGGCCGGGGCCATTCCCCCCGAGATGGTGCAGGATTCGCTGTACCTGACCTACAAGCGGGCGCTGAAGCTGTGGATCACCCGGGCCGAGGATCGCGTCGGCCTGGGCACCGTGCCCGACTGGGCGCCGCCCGATTTCGCGCCCCGCCCCGGCAGCACGACCGCCTTCATCCAGCGCCTGTCCTGGGCGCAGACCCAGGACGCGGTCGAATTCTCGCGCACCTGGTACGACACCGACCGCGCGCTCTACGTCCAGCGCCTCGTCTAAGGAGATCCCATGACCATGCAAGACAGCCGCGTGATCACCTATGGCGTGATCGGCTGTGGGATGATGGGCCAGGAACACCTGCGCAACATCGCCCTGCTGCCCGGTACCGCCATCGGTGCCATCTTCGAACCCGACGCCGCCATGCGCGCCCGCGCCGCGGCGCTGGCCCCCGGTGCGCGCATGGTCGACAGCGTGGCCGACCTGCTGGCGCATCCGGGGCTGGACTGCCTGCTGATCGCCAGCCCGAACCACCGCCATGTCGAACAGCTGCAGGCCGTGGCCGCGCACAGGCCGCTGCCGGTGCTGGTGGAAAAGCCGCTGTTCACCCAGGCGTCGGACGCGGCGGCGGTGGCGGAACTGGCCGCACGGCACGCGGCGCCGGTCTGGGTCGCGATGGAGTACCGCTACATGCCCCCCGTCGCCCGGCTGCTGGAGATGGCCCAGGAGGCCACCGGCGGCATCCGCATGCTGAGCATCCGCGAACACCGCTATCCGTTCCTGTCCAAGGTCGGGCAGTGGAACCGCTTCAACCGCTACAGCGGCGGGACGTTCGTCGAGAAGTGCTGCCATTTCTTCGACCTGATGCGGTTGGCGCTGGGGTCTGACCCGGTCCGCGTCATGGCGACCGGCGGGCAGGCGCTGAACCACCTGGACGAGGTGCATGACGGCCGGACGCCCGACATCTTCGACCACGGCTATGTCGCGGTGGACTTTGCCGACGGCACCCGCGCCATGCTGGAGCTGTGCATGTTCGCCGAAGGATCGCGCTGGCAGGAGGAGATCAGCGCCGTGGGCCCCCGCGGCAAAATCGAGGCCTTCGTGCCGGGTCCCACGCGCTTTTGGCCCGCGCATCTGGGCGATCCGCCCGTGGCGCAGGTCGTTGTGTCGCCCCGCGAACCCCGCGGGCCGCAGGTCCACGTGATCCCCGTGGACCCGACGCTGCTGGATGCGGGGGATCACAACGGCTCGACCTTCTATCAGCACCGGGGGTTCTTGGAACTTGTCCGCGGCCAGCGCGACCGCCCCGACGTCAGCGTCGAGGACGGCATCTGGGCCGTGCGCATGGGGCTGGCGGCGCAGACCGCGATGATCGAGCGGCGCGTCGTCGAATTGTGACGCCCCGCACAGCGGATGTGCGGCCAAGGCAGTGCCGCGCATCCGCGAAACGCGCTATCAGGGGAAAAATCCGCATCGAAGGCCCCCCATGCGCCAGAACACCAAAGCCAGCTATGGCAGCGTCGCCCGCAGCCTGCACTGGCTGACCGCCCTGATCATCCTGTCCAACATCGCCCTGGGCCTGTGGGCCGAACGCATCCCGCTGGAGCAGATGGCGCTCAAGGTGCAGGTGTTCTCGTTCCACAAGACGCTGGGTCTTGCGGCGCTGGTCGTGGCGCTGGTGCGCATCGGCTGGGCGCTGACCCAAACGCGCCCCGCCCCCGTCCACCCCGAACGCCGGCTGGAGACCCTGCTGGCCGAGGCGGTGCATTGGACGCTTTACGGGTCGATGGTGCTGGTGCCGGTGACGGGCTGGATCGAACATGCCGCGACCGACGGGTTCGCGCCGATCCTGTGGCCCTTGGGGCAGGGGCTGCCGCTGGTACCGAAATCGCCCGCCCTGGCGATGGTCATGGCCCAGGTGCATCACGTCTTTGCCTTCCTGCTGATCGGGTCGGTGGTCTTGCATGTGGCAGGCGCCATCAAGCATGCGGTGATCGACCGCGACGGGGTGCTGGGCCGCATGACGCGGGGCGTGCCCGCGGGCCGGGGCATCGCCGCCCGCCACGCGCTGCCGGCGCTGGTCGCGGTGGCGGTCTTCGGGGCGGGGGCGGCCTATGCGCTGGCCACCGCGCCGCGCGACGCGGCCCCGGTGGCGACGCTGGAACAGGCGGCGTCCGAATGGCAGGTCACCGACGGTGAACTCGGCTTTGCCGTGCGCCAGATGGGATCGACCGTGACCGGCAGCTTTGCCGACTGGACGGCGGCGATCACGTTCGACCCGGACAGCGGCACGGGCGCCGTGACGGTGACCATCAACATGGACAGCGTCACCATCGGCACCGTCACCGACCAGGCCAAGGGGGCCGAGTTCTTCGACGTCGCCGCCCATCCTACCGCGGTCTTCGAGGGCACGATCCGACCCGAGGGCGCGGGCTATGTCGCCGAAGGACCGCTGCGCCTGCGCGACCAGCAGATGCCCGTCACGCTGCCCTTCGATCTGACCATCACGGACGGCGTCGCCGTGATGCAGGGGCAGGCCGTGATGGACCGCCGCGACTGGCAGGTGGGGGCGGGATATGCCGACGAACGCACGGTGGGGTTCCAGGTGGACCTGACCGTCGCGCTGACCGCCACACGGTGATGTGCGCTGGCTGACAGCCCCTGTTCGCGCATCGCTAGTTGCCCCACGGGCCGCTTCCAAGGATGGTGCCCCCACAACAAACGGAGATTCCGATGCTGAAAACGACCGCCCTGACCGCCGCTTTCGCCCTTGTCGCCGGTGCCGCCCTGGCCGAGCCGCAGGCCTACAGCCTGGACACCTCGCACAGCCAGATCGTGTTCGACTACAGCCACCTGGGCTTCTCGACCACGACGGGCATGTTCGGCGACATCACCGGCACGATCATGTTCGACGCCGAGGATCCGGCCGCATCCTCGGTCGAGGCGACGTTCCCCGTCGCTTCGCTGATGACCGGCTTTGCAGGCCGTGACGAGCACTTCCTGTCGCCCGACTTCTTCGGCGCCGAGGGTGCCGCCCCCGAGGTGACCTTCAAGTCCACCGGCATCGAGGTCACCGGCGACACCACCGCGCTGATCACCGGCGATCTGACCCTGAACGGCGTCACCAAGGAGGTCGTGCTGGACACCACGCTGAACCAGCAGGGCACCCACCCGATGGAGAACAAGCCTTGGCTGGGCTTTGACGCGACCACCACCCTGCTGCGCAGCGACTTCAACGCCGGCATGTTCGCCCCCGCCGTGTCGGACGAGGTCGAGGTCCGCATCTCGGTCGAGGCGATGCCCGCCGAATGATCGCCGATCCGGCGTGACGACAGGGGCCCGTGGCATCGCCGCGGGCCCTTTCGCATGTCGCCGATCCGATAGCCGGGTCGCGGCCGGCATGGTTGACTGGTCTGCGCGAATCACCGCTGGATCGGAAGGCCGCCGCATGACCGCCAAGACCATCCTTGCCCTGCTGGCGGCGCTGCCGCTGGCCGCCTGCGCCGGTGACGACCTGACCGGCCCCGCCGCCACCGCCTGCCGCGCGGCCATCGCGGCCCAGGTGGGCAGGGGCCTGTCCGCCGTCACCGTCGTCACCATGACCGAAACGCAGGCAGGCGCCGACATCCAGGCCGCCGTCACCGGGGCAGAGGCGCCATGGACCTGTCGGACCGACGCCGCCCATCGCGTCCTGGGCGTGATGTATTCCGGCAGCGAGGGGGCCTTGTGAGCCCAAAAAGACAAGATGCCCGCAGGTCACCTGGGGCAGGGTTCACAAGATTGCATTTGGGGGGATGACTGGTAGCGGAGGAGGGACTCGAACCCCCGACACGCGGATTATGATTCCGCTGCTCTAACCAACTGAGCTACTCCGCCACGAGTAGCGGCGATCTAAAAGACTGGCGCAGGGCCGTCAAGCGGGTTTTGCCAAAAAGCGCGCGCAGAGCGTTCGGGGCGCTAGATCTGCAGGCCCGCGCAGCGCGCGGTGTTGCGGATGTGGTCGCGCATATGCGCCTGCGCCGCGTCGGGATCGCGCCGTTCCATCGCGGCTAGGATGGCGCGGTGTTCGGCGATGGACTGCGCCATGCGATCGGGGTCGGTGTTCGGGATCGGCTGGCGCTGCGTCTCGGTCAGCAACTGGCTGACGGTACTGTACAACGTGGCCAGCATCCGGTTCGGGCAGGCCTGCGCGATGCCCTGATGCAGGGCCAGGTCGGCGTCCACATGGGCGACCAGGTCGCCCTGCGCCCAAGCCTGCTCGAACTGGGCGGCGGCCGATTGCAGGCCGGCCAGCGCATCGGGGGTGATGGCGGATGCGGCCAGCCGCGCCAGCTCTCCCTCGATCAGCAGGCGGGTCTGGAACACTTCGCGCAGATCGTGGGCATCGTCATAGCGCCATGTCGTCTGCGCGGGCCGCGTTGCCGGGTCCATCACGAAGGTCCCCCGCGCGGGCAGGGTCTGGACCAGGCCCAAGGTCTCCAGCGTCAGCAGCGCCTCGCGCAGCGACGGGCGCGACACGTTCAGCTGTTCCGACAGCACCCGCTGCGACGGCAGCCGCTCTCCGGCCTTGAGTTCGCCCGACCGGATCATCTCCTGCAGGCGACGCGCGATGGTCTGCGTCACCGGTCCCTTGTCCCACATCACCCGCGCATTGCCCTTTCCGTCGGCATCGTGTCCGCCATCCATCTGCACAGGAACCACGGCCATTGCAAACCGGATCGGCCCGTGGCTTGATACTGGTCAGACCGGTTTGGCCGGTCAATCCAGAATCATAAAGACGGGGAGATGATCATGCACGGAAAAAGGATGCGCCGCACGGCCATGGCACTGGTGCTGCTTGCCGGTTCGGCCCTTGCCGCCTCGGCACAGGAGACCCTGACGGTGGGCGCCAACATCGGCAACGTCCCGTGGGAGTTCCAGGACGATGCCGGCCAGTTCGTGGGCTTCGAGATCGACCTGGTCGCCGCCGTGGCCGACCGCATGGGCGCCGAGGTCGAGACGGTGAACATTCCCTTCAACGGGCTGTTCTCTGCCGTGCAGTCGGGCCGGATCGACATCGCGACCAGCTCCATCACCATCACCGACGAACGCCTGGAATCGGTGACCTTCGCCCAGCCCTATTACGACAGCGACCAGTCGCTGACCGCCCTGGCCGAGGGGCCGAAATCGCTGGCCGAGATGAAGGACAAGGTCGTCGGCGTCGACACCGGATCGACCGGCGACATGTGGGCGACCGAGAACCAGGCCGAATACGGGTTCGCCGACATCCGCCGCTATGAGGGGCTGGCGCCCGCGATGCTGGACCTGCAGGCGGGGCGGATCGACGGGTACGTGTCGGACATCCCGGCGCTGCAGTACTACGTCAAGGACAAGCCGCAGCTGGCCGTCGTCGAACGCATCCCGACCGGAGAGAAGTATTCGATGATGTTCGCCAAGGACGCCGAACTGGCGACCGAGGTCAACACCATCCTGGACGCGCTGAAGACCGAGGGCGTGGTGGCCGAGCTGCACGAGAAATGGTTCGGCGTCGCCCCCGACGCGGAGTCGTCCACCGTCACCGTCCTGCCGATGCCGACGCTCAACTGATCCTACAGCCGGGTCCGGGCCCGTCCCGGACCCGAAGGGATGCACATGGATATCTTCGACACCTTCCTGAACGCCGAGGTGATGCGGCGGACCTTTCCCATGCTGCTGCAGGGTCTGTGGATCACGCTGCAGCTGGGGGCGGCCAGCATCGTCGCGGGGCTGGTGCTGGGCCTGGGGCTGGCGATGGCGCGGCTGTACGGGCCCGGCCCGGTCCGGTTCGTGACACGGCTCTATATCGACATCTTCCGGTCGATCCCGCTGCTGGTGCTGCTGATCATCGTCTATTACGCGCTGCCCTTCGTGGGTCTGCGCCTGTCGCCATTCGCATCCGCCATGAGCGCGCTGACGCTGGTGTCGGGCGCCTATACGGCCGAGATCTTTCGCGCGGGCATCGAGGCGATCCCCAAGGGCCAGTTCGAAGCCTCCGCCGCCCTGGGCCTGAACGGCCGCCAGACCATGGCCGACGTGATCCTGCCGCAGGCGGTGCGGATCGTCATTCCGCCGCTGACCAACAATTCGATCAACGTGGTCAAGGACACCGCCCTGGCATCCGTCGTGGCCATGCCCGACCTGCTGAAGCAGGCGACGCAGGCGCAGGCGCTGGCGGCCAATCCCACGCCGCTGATCGTGGCCGCGGTGATCTATATCGCGTTCCTGTGGCCGCTGGTGGCGCTGGTGTCGCGCATGGAACGCCGCTTTGCGGCCCGGAGGCGCTGAGATGACCGGTTTCGTCAGCATCCGCAACCTGCGGAAATCCTATGGCAGCTTCGAGGCGCTGCGCGGCATCGACCTGGACGTCGCCAAGGGCGAGGTGGTGTGCATCATCGGCCCGTCGGGGTCCGGCAAATCAACCCTGATCCGCTGCATCAACCGCCTGGAGGGGTTCGACCCCGCAAGCGAGATCCGCGTGGACGGCACCTCCGTCACCACCGGCCGCGCGCTGGCCAAGGTGCGGGCCGAGGTGGGCATGGTGTTCCAGTCCTTCAACCTGTTCCCGCATCTGACGGTGCGTGAAAACGTCATGCTGGCGCCCCGCCGCGTGCGCCGCACCACGCGGGCGGATGCCGCGGCCCAGGCCGACCGCCTGCTGGCCCGCGTGGGCATTTCCAGCCAGGCTGACAAGTACCCCGAGAATCTGTCCGGCGGCCAGCAGCAGCGCGTCGCCATCGCACGGGCACTGGCGATGGAGCCGCAGGTGATGCTGTTCGACGAACCGACCAGCGCGCTGGACCCCGAAATGGTGGGCGAGGTGCTGGACGTCATGCGCGATCTGGCCCGCACCGGCACCACCATGATCGTCGTCACGCACGAGATGGGATTCGCGTCCCAGGTGGCCGACCGCGTCATCTTCATGGATGCGGGCCAGATCGTCGAACAGGGACCGCCCGCGCAGGTGCTGTCCGACCCCCAAGAACCACGCACGCGCAATTTTCTGGGCGCGGTGCTGAACCACTGAAGGACGACCCCGATGACACAGCTGGACATGGCCTATGTGCAGTCCCAATTCCCCGGCCTGACGCAGGACTGGGTGTTCTTCGACAATGCCGGCGGCGCGCAGATCGCCCAGCCCGCGCTGGACCGCATGGTCGAGTTCCTGACCCATCGCAACGTCCAGATCGGGGGCAGCTATGCGGTGTCGCAGGCTGCGGCCGAGGCGCTGATGGCCGGCCGTCGCGCCGCCGCGACGCTGGTCAATGCCGCCCGCCCCGAGGAGATCGTCTTCGGCCCCTCGACCACGGTGCTGATGGGCAACCTGATGCAGGCCATGCGCCGTCAGTTCTTGCCGGGCGACGAGGTCATCGTCACCATGGCCGATCACGAAAGCAACATCGGCCCCTGGACCCGGCTGGAGGAGTTCGGCGTCGTCATCAAGGTCTGGCCCCTGAACGCGGACACGATGGACCTGCAGCTGGCCGACCTGGCCCCGCTGATGACCGACCGCACCCGGCTGGTCTGCGTGACGCATGTTTCCAACATCCTGGGCCAGGTTCATCCAATCGCGGATTTCGCGCGCTTCGTCCATGATCACGGCGCCCGGATCTGCGTCGATGCGGTCGCCTATGCGCCGCACCGGCTGATCGACGTGCAGGCCTGGGACGTCGATTACTATGTCTTCAGCCTGTACAAGGCCTATGGCCCGCATGGCGCGCTGATGTACGGGAAATACGACCTGCTGGCCGAACTGGACGGACTGTACCATTACTTCTATGGCAAGGATAAGGTTTCGGCCAAGCTGGAGCCCGGCAATCCCAGCTATGAGGCCGCCTATGCCACCGACGGCATCCTTGAATACCTGACCACGCTGGCCCGCCACCACGGCGCGACGGGCGACGACCGCGCCCTGCTGGAGGCCGCCTTCGATCTGATCACCGCGCAGGAGGATGCGCTGACCGACCGCCTGCTGGCCTGGCTGTCGGCGCGCAACGACTGCCGCGTCATCGGCGGATCGGTCAACCGCGACAGCACCCGCGTACCGACCATCGCCTTCAAGTTCGACGGCATCGATTCCGGCGCCGTCGCCCGCGCGATGGACGATCACGGCATCGCCATGCGGTTCGGCGATTTCCATTCGCGCCGCCTGGTCGAGCATCTTGGCGAGGATCAGGACGGCGGCGTGCTGCGCGTGTCGATGGTGCATTACAACACGCTGGATCAGGTCGACCGCCTGACCGACGCACTGGCCCGGATCGTCGCATGAGCGGGCTGGATCTGGTCATCGCGGGCGGCACGGTCGTCACCGCCGCCGACAGCTATGCCGCCGATATCGGCATCCGCGACGGGCGCATCGCGCAGATCGGGCAGGGGCTGACCGGGGCCGACCGGATCGACGCCACGGGGCTTCTGGTCCTGCCGGGCGGGATCGACGCGCATGTGCATCTGGACCAGCCGACCTCGGACGGCACGACCATGGCGGACGGCTTCGCCAGCGGCACCCGGTCGGCGGCGGCGGGGGGCAACACGACCGTGCTGCCCTTTGCGCTGCAGATCAAAGGCCGGTCGTTGCGCGCCTGCGTCGAGGAGTACCACCAGAAGGCGCAGGGGCATTGCCACACCGACGTGTCGTTCCACCTGATCGTCAGCGACCCGACCCCTCAGGTGCTGGGACAGGAGCTGCCGGCGCTGGTCCGCGACGGGTACACGTCCTTCAAGGTCTTCATGACCTATGACGACCTGGTCCTGAACGACGCCCAGATCCTGGACGTGTTCGAGGTGGCGCGCCGCGAACGCGCCCTGGTCATGGTTCATGCCGAGGGGCATGACGCGATCCGCCACCTGACCCGCCGCCTGGAGGCCGAGGGCCGCACCGCGCCCTATTACCACGGTCAGGCCCACGCCCAGATCGCCGAACGCGAGGCCACGCACCGCGCCATCAGCCACGCCCAGCTGATCGACGTGCCGGTGGTGATCGTCCACGTCTCGGGCCGCGACCCGATGGAGCAGATCCAGTGGGCCCGTGCCCGAGGCATGAAGGTTCACGCCGAAACCTGCCCCCAATACATCGCCCTGACCGCCGACGACCTGCGCGGGTTGAACATGGATTTCGACGGCGCGAAATACGTCTGCTCCCCGCCGCCGCGCGATGTGGATAGCCAGGCGGCGATCTGGCAGGGGCTGCGGGACGGGACCTTCGACATCTTCTCGTCCGACCATTGCCCGTTTCGCATCGACGCCACGGGCAAGGACACGCCCCGCGCGCGATCATCGTTCAAATACGTGCCGAACGGCATTCCGGGGGTCGAAACCCGCCTGCCGATCCTGTTTTCCGAAGGCGTCGGCAAGGGGCGCATCAGCCTGCAGCGGTTCGTGGCGCTGACCGCGACCAACCCCGCGCGGCTCTATGGCCTTTATCCGCAAAAGGGCAGCATCGCCATCGGCGCTGATGCCGACCTGGCGCTGTGGGATCCGACCCTGACCCGGCCGATCCGGCAGGCACAGCTGAACCACGGCTGCGACTACACGCCCTACGAGGGGATGGAGATCACCGGCTGGCCGGTCCGGACCCTGCTGCGCGGCCGGACCATCGCGCAGGACGGCGTCCCGGTGGGCGATCCCACCGGGGGGCACCTGTCGCGCGCCACCAGCGAGGCGTTCGCCTAGACGTCGAAGTTGCTGGGCAGCACGATCATGTCGCGGATCGTCACGTTGCGCGGGCGCGTCAGCATGTACATCAGCGCGTCCGCGACCTCGACCGGTTCGATCAGGGCGCCGGCATCCTTCATGCGCTGCAGGCGTTCGGGTTCCCAATCCGCCAGCAGGGCCGAGATGACCGGCCCCGGAGAGACCTGTCCCACCCGGACGCCGTGGCCCATCAGCTGGCGGCGCATGGTCTGGACGAAACAGGTCACGGCCCATTTCGACGCGGTATAGACCGGCTCGACGTGGATCGGCGCGTGTCCGGCGATGGAACTGGTGACGATGATGTCGCCCGTGCCGCGTTCGATCATGTGGGGGGCCACCGCATGGACGTTCTTCATCACCGCGTTGACGTTCAGGTTCAGCATGCGGTCGATGGCGGCCGGGTTGGTGTCGACCAGATCGCCGCCGATATAGCTGCCCGCGTTGCACAGCATGATGTCGATCTGGCCGACCTTGTCCAGGATCTGCGGCACCATCGCGTTGCAGCTGTCCGCGTCCAGCAGGTCGGTGACCTGGGCGATCGCGTCTGCGCCCAGCTCGCGCGTCAGCGCGTCCAGCGCGTCGGCGTTGCGGTCGACCAGCACCACGCGGGCGCCTGCCTCCAGCAGGGCGCGCGTGGCGGCCAGCCCGATGCCCGATGCGGCCCCGGTGATCGCGGCAACCTTGCCGTGCAGGTCTTGGGACATGGTATTCTCCTTGGGATGGTGTTCGGTCAGACGGCCAGGAAGCCGCCGTCAAGGGGCAGGACCGCCCCGGTGATCAGACCCGCATCGTCCGACAGCAGCAGCGCGATGGCGCGGGCCACGTCTTCGGCCTCGGCAAAGCGGCCCATCGGGTGGCGGGCCATCATCGGGTCGCGCTTGGCCGGCGCGCTCCAGGCGGCGGCGGCCAGTTCGGTCAGCGTGACGGTGGGCGCGATGGCCACGGCGCGGATGCCGTGGGGGCCCAGCTCGCGTGCCATGACGCGGGTCGCGCCCTCCAGCCCCGCCTTGGACGCGGCATAGGCGACGTGGTCGGGGAATCCGCGATGGCCCGCGATGCTGGTGACGTTGACGATGGCCCCGCCGCCGCCCGCGGCGATCCGGGCGCGGGCGAACTCCTGCGCGCAGATCAGCGCGCTGCGCAGGTTGATGTCCATCACCGTGTCATAGCCCGCGTCGGTCAGATCCAGCAGCCCCTCCAGCACGTTGGTGCCGGCGCAGTTGACCAGGAAGTCGCAGGTCCCGGCCTGGGCCATGGCATCGCGCGCGGCCGCGGGGTCGGACAGGTCGGCCACGATGGCGCGTGCGTCCAGGCTGTCCAGATCGGATTGCGTGCGGCTGATGGCCGTGACCCGCGCGCCGCGTTCGGCCAGCAGGATGGCGGTGGCCCGGCCGATGCCCTTGCCTGCGCCGGTGATGATGACGGATCTATCCGTGAAGGGCATCGTGGTCTCCTCTCAATGCGGCGTCGATGTCGCCGCGCAGGTCGCGGGCGGTGGCCTGAAGCGTCAGGAAGGCCCGATGGCGCGCGGCGTGCAGCCGCTGGCTGTCGGGATCGGGGTGATGGGTGGTCAGGACGCGCGACATGGCGGGCATGGCCGATGCCAGGTCGGGGAACACCCCGCCCGCGACCGCGCCCAGCATGGCCGCGCCCAGCAGGACGGGCTCGTCCGCCGCTGCGGCATCCACGGGCAGGCCGGTCGCATCGGCCAGCAGCTGGCGGATCAGCGGATGGCGGCCCGCGCCCCCGCTGATGGCGATGCGCGCGACCGGTGCCCCGTGGGCGGCCTGGGTCGCGATGATCTGGCGCAGGCCGTAACCCAGCCCGCAGACCCCCGCGACATACAGCGAGATCAGGGATGCCAGGTCCGTGTCCATCCCCTGGCCGCTGACGATGGCGCGGGCATGGGGGTCGGCAAAGGGCGCACGGTTGCCCAGGAATTCCGGCACCACATGCAGGTGGGCCGCCTGACGCACGGCGTCGGGCGCGGCCTGGTCCGCCAGCCATTCGGGCAGGGACCGGCCCTGCGCGCGGGCGGCGTCGACCGCCTGGTCGTGGGCGGGATGCAGGCGCAGCAGGTGGTCGATGGCCGCGCCCGCGACCGACTGCCCGCCCTCGTTCAGCCACATGCCCGGCACCATGGCCGAGAAATAGGGCCCCCAGACACCCGGCACGAAGGCCGGGTTCCGCGTCGTGGTCATGGTGCAGGACGATGTGCCGAACACATAGCCCACTGTGTCGACCGGATCGCCCATCGCGGCGACGGTGCCGACCCCGCCCGCATGCGCGTCGATCAGCCCTGCGCCGACGGCGATGCCGGGCCGCAGGCCCATGGCGCGCGCCGCATCGGCGGTCAGGCCCGCGCCAAGGGGCGTGGCGGGCGGCACGACCTGCGTGCCGATGCGCGCGAAGCCTTCGTCGGCCAGCACGCCCAGGCCGATGGCGCGGAAGTAATCGCCGTCCCACCGGCCCTCATGCGCAAGATAGGTCCATTTGCAGGTCACCGTGCAGGTCGACCGCGCGGTGCTGTCCGTGGCCTTCCAGGTCAAAAAATCGGTCAGGTCGAAGAAATGGCGCGCCGCGTCAAAGACCTGGGGCCGGTTCTCACGCAGCCACAGCAGCTTTGGCGTCTCCATCTCGGGAGAGATGCGCCCGCCGACATAGCGCAGGACATCGTGCCCGCCCGCATTGATGCGCGCCGCCTGGTCGACCGCGCGGTGGTCCATCCAGACGATGATGTCGCGGTCGGGATGGGCGGGGTCGCCCACGCCCAGGGGCATATCGCCCACCACCACCAGCGAACAGGTGGCGTCGAACCCGATGCCTGCCACGCGGGCCGGGTCGATCCCGGCCTGGGTCACCGCGGCGCGGGTCGCGGTGCAGACCGCATCCCAGACCTGCGCGCTGGACTGTTCGGCGATCACCCCGTCGGGGCGGTGCATGGCGATGTCGCATTTCCCGGTGCCAAGCGCGGCGCCCGTGGCGTCGAACACGCCCGCCCGCGCCGATCCGGTGCCGACGTCGATGCCGATCAGGTACCGGTCCATCAGCGCCATTCCCGCCCGATATAGATCGCCAGCAGGATGATCAGGCCCTTGATGACGTCCTGCATGTAGGGGTTTATCCCCACCAGGTTCAGGCCGTTGTTCAGGATGCCCAGCAGCACCGCGCCGATCAGCGTGCCCAGGATCAGCCCGCGGCCACCTGCGATGGCGGTGCCGCCCAGGACAACGGCCGCGATGGCGTCCAGCTCGAATCCCACCCCGGCGTTGGGCTGGCCGCTCATCAGGCGGCCGGTCAGCACGATGGCGGCCAGCGACGCGGTCAGCCCCGAGATGGCATAGACCGCCAGCTTGACCAGCCGGGTGCGCACACCGGACAGACGGGCGGCGGTCTCGTTGCCGCCGATGGCATAGACGTGGCGGCCGAAGGGCGTGCGCTGCAGCAGCAGCCAGGCCAGTGCATAGACGACGATCATGATGATCACCGGCACGGGCATGATGCCCACCCGGCCCACGCCGAACCAGGACACCCAGCCCGGCAGCCCGCTGATCGGATAGCCGCCCGAATAGATCAGGCCCAGCCCGCGGGCGATGCCCATCGTGGCCAGGGTCACGATGATCGCGGGCATCTTGCCCCAGGCCACCAGCACGCCGTTGAACAGCCCCAGCCCCAGCCCGACCAGCAGGGCGGCGGCGATGCCCACCCCGCCGGGCAGGCCCATGTTGACCATGATGCCGGCCGCGACCGTGCCGGCCAGCGCCATGACCGCGCCCACCGACAGGTCGATCCCGCCGGTCAGGATGACGAAGGTCATGCCCACCGCCAGGATGCCCACGACCGACACCTGCCGCAGCACGTTCAGGATGTTGTTCACGGTGAAGAAGTTGTCGCTGGCGAAGGCCATCAGCACCGACACCACGATCAGCCCGACCAGGGGCAGCGCCAGGGGCGAATGCAGCAGCCAGTCGAAGGCGCGGTGCTTGGCGGTGTTTGCGTCATGCGACATGGTGGACCTTTCCCGTGGTTGCATGTGTCATGATCCCTTCCGAGGTGATCGCGTCGCCCTCGACCGTCGCGACGATCCCGCCAGAGCGGAAGACGCAGACCCGGTCGGCCATGCCGATGACTTCCGGCAGTTCTGACGAGATCATGATGATGGCGTATCCCTGCGCCGTGAACCGGCGCATCAGCTGATAGATTTCGGCCTTTGCGCCGACATCGATGCCGCGCGTGGGTTCGTCGAAGATCAGCACCCGCATCTGGTGGTTCAGCCAGCGGGCGATGACGACCTTCTGCTGGTTGCCGCCCGACAGGGTGTCGACGCGGGCGCGGGGGCCTTGGGCCTTGACGCGCACCTGCTCCATCGCGGCCTGGGTCGAGGCCAGTTCCTTCTTGAAGTCGATGAACCAATGGGCCTGGCGATATTTGCCGTAGTTGTTCACCGACACGTTCTGCAGGATGGAAAAGGCCGTGATCAGCCCCTGTTCCTTGCGGCTTTCGGGCAGAAGGCCGATGCCGCGGGCCAGCCCGTCGGCCGGGTCGCGCAGGCGCGCCTCGGCGCCGTCCACGCGGATCTTGCAGCGCGCGGCGGGATATTCGCCCAGGATCGACAGGACGGTCTCGGTGCGCCCCGATCCGACCAGCCCGGCAAAGCCCAGGATCTCTCCGGCGCGCAGCTGAAAGGACGATACCGGGCCGCCGCGACGCAACTGCACTTCGACCGCCTCCAGCACGACGGGGGCCGCGGGGTCGCGGGCGGGCTTGGGGGGAAAGCTGTTCTCGATGCGGCGGCCGACCATCATCTCGACCAGGCGGTCGATGGTGACGTCGGCGACATCGGTGCTGCCGACATATTCGCCGTCGCGCAGCACGGTGATGCGGTCGCAGATCTCGAAGATCTCGTCCAGGTGGTGAGAGATGAAGACGATGGCCACCCCGGCGGCGCGCAGTTCGCGCATGACCTTGAACAGGTGTTCCGTCTCGGACGGGGTCAGGGTCGCGGTGGGTTCGTCCAGGACCAGAATGCGGGCGTCCAGCGACAGCGCCTTGGCGATCTCGACGAACTGCTGTTCGGCGACCGACAGGCGCGCGATGGGCACATCCAGCGGCAGGTCGACCTCCAGCCGCCGCAGGATCGCCTGCGCGCGGACCCGCATCGCCTTGCGGTCCAGAAGGCCCAGGGGGCCGCGCATCTCGCGGGCCAGGAACATGTTCTCGACCGCGGTCAGGCCCGGGATCAGGCTGAATTCCTGGAACACGATGCCGACGCCTGCCGCGATCGCCGCGTCATAGGTGGCAAAGCTGCGCGGCTCTCCGTCGATCAGGATCTGGCCGTCCGAGGGCTGGATGATGCCGCTGACGATCTTCATCAGAGTCGATTTCCCTGCGCCGTTCTCGCCCAGAAGGGCGTGCACCTCTCCGGCGCGGACATGCAGGTCCACCCCATGCAGGACCTCGATCCGGCCGAAGCTTTTGCGTATTCCCCTGAGTTCCAGCATCTTGCCCCCTTTCGTTCGGCCGCGCCCCGTCGGGGGCGCGGCCGGGTCCGTCACCAGCTGAAGTCGGCCGCGTTCTCGGCATCGACCGTGCGCACGTCGATTGGCACCTCTGTCGGTACCACGCGCGCGCCCCAGTACTGGGCCAGCGCCATGCCCAGGCCCACGCGGACCTGGTCGCGCGGGAACTGCGCGGTGGTCTGGATGAACGGACCGCCGTCTGCGATGGCCTTGACCGCCTCGGGGGCGCCGTCGACCGAGGTCAGCTTGATGTCGCGGCCCGACCCCTGGATCGCGGCCAGCGCACCCATCGCTCCGCCGTCGTTGACCGAGAAGATGCCGGCCAGGTTCTGGTGCGACTGGATCATGTTCTCGACCACGCCCAGGGCGACGGACCGGTCCTGGCGGCCGTTCTGGGTGTCGACCAGGGTGATGCCCTCGTGCTCGGCCAGGGCCTCCTTGCAGCCCTCGACGCGCTGCAGGATCGGCACGACTGGGATGCCGTCCAGGATGGCGACCTCTCCCTGGCCGCCCAGGGCTTCGGCCAGATAGGCGCAGGACTGATAGCCCGCGTCGCGGTTCTTGGAGCCCACGAAGGTGTCGACCGGGCCGTTGGCGTTGGCGTCGACGGCGACCACGATGACGCCCTGGTCCTTGGCCATGCGCACCGCCGATTCGACGCCCGCGCTGTCGGTGGGGTTCAACAGCAGGATGTCGATGCCCTGCTGCAGCATGTCCTCGACGTCCGAGATCTGCTTGGCCACGTCATGGCCCGCGTCGGTCACGATGACCTCGGCGCCGATCTGGGCGGCGGCCTCGTTCAGGGCCTCCTGCATGGACACGAAATAGGGGTTGTTCATCTCCTGGAACGTCATGCCGATCTTCAGCGTGTCGTCCTGGGCGGCGGCAAGGCCGGCCGAGGCGACAAAGCCCAGCGCGGCGGCGGATACGGTCTTGAGCAAGGTGTTCATCATAGTCCTCCCTTCGATGTGCAGTCGGCAGTCCCCCTCCGGTCGCGGCCCGCATGGGGAACCGCGTCGCGCAGGGTATGGGGTGGTGTGGCGGGTTCAGCTGGCCATGCGGATCGTCTGGTTGGCGGCGAAGGTCGCGCGAAATTCCGACGGCGACATCTTCTTCAGCTTGAGGAAATGGCGGTTGAAGTTCGACAGGTTCGAAAAGCCCACGTCAAAGCAGATATCGGCGACCTTGGCGTCGGGGTCCGACAGCAGCATGTGACAGGCCAGGTCGATCCGCATCTGGTTGCGATAGCGGACCAGCGTGGTCCCGGTATGGCGCTTGAACGACCGCGAGAACGCGCTTTGGCTCTGTCCGGTCAGGTCGGCCAGTTCGGTTTCGCTGACCGCGTCCAGCAGGTTTTCCCGCAGATGGCCCAAGGCGCGGTTCATGTCCGATTCCTCGGCCCGCTGCATGTCCATGACAAAGCTCAGGCTGGCCAACGTCTGCGCCTTGGGCGCCGTCGCCAGCAGGTCCAGGATCTGGAAGAACAGCCCCAGCCGGCGTACGCCGCGCGCGTCGATCAGCTTGCCCATCAGCGGCATCACCGCACGCGAGGTGTCGTCGTCGAACAGCAGGCCCCGGCGGCTGCGCTCCAGCAGATGCCGGGCGGATTCCAGTTCGGGGAATGCCGCGCGGGCGGCCTCGATGAAGCTTTCGGGGAACTGGATGACCTTGGTGCGGCAGGGCACGATCTGTCCGGGGCTGATGTCGCTGATCCAGTTCTGAGGCAGGTTCGGTCCGGTCATGATCAACTGGCCCGGCGCGAACTCTCCAACATGGTCGCCGATATAGAACTTGCCCGAGGTCGCGACGACCAGGTGGATCTCGTATTCCGGATGGAAGTGCCAGCGGACCGTGCGGAAGGGATAGCCGTGCTGCCACGCGGCAAAGGATTCACCCTTGCGGATATGGACCAGTTCCAGATCTGGCTGCATCGCGTTCCCCCTCTCCGCGCCAGCACGGCCCGCTGCTGCGATGCCGGCCCTCCAAGGCGCTGGACCTTTGCTAGCACGGGTGATCGGGACGGGGCCACGACGGCACGGCGAATCTTCAGATACTTTTTTGACACCAGGTGCCGAAAAATCATCATATCAGTGGGACGGGAACCGCGGCATGAAAATGCTGCCATGCAGCATGACCGCGCGACTGGCGCCTTGCCCGATGGGAAATGGCTGCAACCCAAGGCTGCAGCCATTCCAAAACGCCGGGGCGGCGGTCATACTTTTCAGGCGCGTTTCAGTCCGGCATGCGGATCTGGATCTTGACGTCGGTGTCGCGCGCCTCGACCGCACGGTCGAAGGCGGCGATGCTGTCCGCGAACGGGATCGTGGCCGAGATCAGCGGCGACAGGTCGACCTTGCCCGCCGCGATCAGCGATATCGCACGGTCATAGACGTTGGCATAGCGGAACACCGTCTCGATGCGCAGCTCCTTGGCCTGCAGGCCGACGATGTCGACCGGCACCGGATCGACCGGCATGCCGACGAGCACGACCGTGCCGCCCGGACGCGCCAGCGCCGGCAGGCCCAGGATCGCGGGGGCCGCCCCGGAACATTCGAAGACGACGTCCGCGCCCCATCCATCGGTGGCCTCGGCGATCGCCTGGGCTGCGGGGGTGGTGCGGATGTTGACGGTCTCGATGCCCGGATAGGCGCCGATGATGTCCAGCTTGGGCTGGGCCAGGTCCGCGACCAGCACCTTGGCGCAGCCTCCCGCCAGCGCCGCCAGCGCGGTCATCATGCCGATGGGCCCGGCGCCGGTGACCAGGCCGATGTCGCCCGGCTGGATGCGTGCCCGCAACGCGGCCTGCATGCCGATCGCGAAGGGCTCGACCATCGCGCCCTGTGCGAAGGAGACCTGGTCGGGCAGCCGGTAGGTATAGGCCGCCGGATGCACGACCTGCGGCGTCAGGCAGCCATGCACGGGCGGGGTGGCCCAGAACCGCACCGCCGGATCGACGTTGTAGATGCCCAGCTTGGCCGCGCGCGAGGCCGCATCGGGAATGCCGGGCTCCATGCAGACCCTGTCGCCGGGCTTCAGGTGCGTGACCTGGGCGCCGACCTCGACCACGGTGCCCGATGCCTCGTGGCCCAGGACCATCGGCTGCTCGACCACGAAGGGGCCGATCTTGCCGTGGGTATAGTAATGCACGTCCGACCCGCAGATGCCGACCGTATGGACCGCGATGCGCACGTCGGTGGGCGACAGGTCCTGATCCAGCGCGATGTCGCGCAGCGCCAGCTGACCCTTGCGTTCCAGTACCAGTGATGTCGCCATGTCGTCCCCTCCGGTGTTGCGATCCGCTGCCGACAGAACGCCGGGCACGCAGCGGTGTAAATCCGTCTGGTGGCCGTCGGGTCGTGAAATCTGCGGGAACGGAAAAAAACTATCACCGCAACGATGGGCAGAGATGTTAAAAAACGTGACTTATTGAGATAAATTGTTGCATTGCGCGCATGTTTGTGACTGACTGCGTCCCAATCTGATCAGGGAGAAGCACAGATGTCCGTCCCGTCCCGCTATCGAGTATGCGTCGTAGGCCTTGGGTCCATGGGCATGGGGGCGGCGCTGTCCTGCCTGCGTGCCGGACTGGCCACCAGCGGCATCGACCTGGATGCGGGGCGCCGCGACGCCTTTGCGGCCCAGGGGGCCGAGGGCGTGGCAGATGGCGTCGCGGGCCTCGGCGGCGATTTCGACGCGGTGATCGTGCTGGTCGTGAACGGTGCGCAGGCGCGTCAGGTGATCTTGGGGCAGGGGGGCGTGGCCGACCGCATCGCACCCGGCGGCGCGATCATGGTCAGCTGCACCCAATCGGCCGATGATGCACGCGCCCTGGGCGCCGATCTGGCAGCGCGCGGCATCCTGATGCTGGACGCGCCGGTCTCGGGCGGGGCCGCCAAGGCCGCGCAGGGGGCGATGACCGTGATGGCCTCGGGCCCCGATGCGGCTTTCGACGCGCTGGCCCCGGTGCTGGAGGCGGTGGCCGCCAAGACCTATCGCATCGGGTCCGAGATCGGGCAGGGCGCCACGGTCAAGGTCATCCACCAGCTGCTGGCGGGCGTGCATATCGCGGTGGGCGCCGAGGCGATGGCCCTGGCCGCCCGCGCGGGCATCCCGCTGGACACGATGTATGACGTTGTGACCAACGCCGCCGGCAATTCCTGGATGTTCGAGAACCGGATGAAGCATGTGGTCGACGGCGACTATACCCCGACCTCGGCCGTGGACATCTTCGTCAAGGATCTGGGGCTGGTCACGGAAACCGGACGCGCCTTGGGGTTCCCGCTGCCCCTGGCCTCGACCGCCTTCGCGATGTTCCAGCAGGCCTCCAACATGGGCCATGGGCGCGAGGATGACAGCGCGGTGATCAAGACCTTCTCGGGCATCACCCTGCCGGAGGGGAAGGCATGAAGATCGGCGTCATCGCGGATGACTTCACCGGCGCGACCGACATCGCCGGTTTCCTGGTCGCGGGCGGGCTGACCACCACGCAGATGATCGGCGTGCCGGACGCCGACGCGCAGGTCGATGCCGATGCGGTGGTGATCTCTCTGAAAAGCCGGTCGAACCCGGCGGCTGATGCGGTGGCCGACAGCCTGGCCGCTCTGGACTGGCTGCGCGCGCGGGGCTGCGCGCAGATCTATCAGAAATACTGCTCGACCTTCGATTCGACGGCTAAGGGCAATATCGGCCCGGTGGCCGATGCGCTGATGGCGGCGATGGGGACCGACATCACGGTCATCTGTCCGGCGCTGCCGGTGAACGGGCGGTTGGTCTATCTGGGCCATCTGTTCGTGGGCCAGGACCTGCTGCAAGATTCGGGCATGCGCGATCACCCGATCACGCCCATGCGCGACAGCAGCCTGATCCGGCTGATGGAGGGGCAGGCGCAGGGCCGCTGCGGCCTCGTCGATGCCGCGACCGTCGATCAGGGGCCGCAGGCCGTGCGCGACCGCATCGCCGCGCTGCGGGCCGAGGGGGTGCGCTACGTCGTGCTGGACGCGATCAGCGACGCGCATCTGGCGACCTTGGGGCAGGCCGTGGCGGACATGGCGCTGGTCACCGGCGGGTCGGGGCTGGGCTACGGCATCGCGCGGGCGGTATCAGACGGGGCCGATGCCCAGGCCCAGGACGCGGGCGCGCCGCTGGCGGGGCCGGCGGTGGTGATCTCGGGGTCGTGCTCGGTGATGACGAACCGGCAGGTCGCGGCCTATCGCGCACTGGCCCCCACGCTGGACGTAGATGTCGACCGCTGCCTGGCGGATGCCGAGGCCTATGGCGCCGAGCTGGCCGAATGGGTGCTGGCGCAGCCGCAGAGCCGCGCGCCGATGATCACCGCGACCGCCGATCCGGCCCGCCTGCGCGAGATCCAGGGACAGCATGGCGCCGCGGCGTCCGAGGCGGTCGAACGCACCTTCGCCGCCGCCGCCGCGCGTCTGGCTGAAGGCGGCATCACCCGCTTCATCGTTGCGGGGGGCGAGACCTCGGGGTCGGTCACGCAGGCGCTAAAGGTCACCGGTTTCGCCATCGGCCCGCAGATCGCGCCCGGCGTGCCTTGGGTCCGCGCGGTGGACAAGCCGCTGTCGCTGGCGCTGAAGTCGGGCAATTTCGGGGCCGAGACCTTCTTCACCGACGCGCAGGAGGTCCCCGCATGAGCGCCGCCGACCGCATGGTGATGCTGTGCCGCAGCCTGTTCGAGCGCGGCTACTCCGTGGGCGGGGCGGGCAACGTGTCGGTCCGCAATCCCGATGGCGGCTTCACCGTGACGCCCACGGGCAGCAGCCTGGGCCGCCTGTCGGCCGATGCCCTGTCAGTGATCGGCGCGGATGGCGAACCGCTGCCGGGCCCGAAGCCGTCCAAGGAATTCGCGTTCCACCGCGCGCTCTATGACGTGCGGCCGCAGGCGGGGGCGATCGTGCACCTGCATTCGACCTATCTGACGGCGCTGTCCTGCCTGGAGGGGCTGCCCCGCGACAACGCGATCCGGCCCTTCACCCCCTATTACGTCATGCGCATCGGGCACATGCCGGTCATCCCCTATTCCCGCCCCGGATCGCCGCAGATCGGGCTGGACCTGGCCGCCGCGGCGCAGGGCAGCAGCGCGCAGGCCTTCCTGCTGGCCTCCCACGGGGTCGTCGTGCTGGGCCGCGACATCGACGATGCCGTGAATAATGCCGAGGAGCTGGAGGAGACCGCCAAGCTGCAGTTCATCCTGCGCGGCGAAAAGCTGCATTACCTGACTGAGGCCGAGATCGCCGAACTGGGCGGAGGATACTGACATGACCCGCATTGCCGCGAACCTCTCGATGCTGTTCACCGACGCGCCCTTTCTGGACCGGTTCGACCGGGCGGGGGCCGCGGGCTTCGACACGGTCGAGTTCCTGTTTCCCTATGACCACCCCATCGAGGTGGTGAAGACCCGGCTGGACCGCAACGGGTTGCGTCTGTCGCTGATCAACGCGCCCGCGGGCGATTGGGCGGCGGGAGAGAGGGGCTTTGCCGCGCGTCCAGGAAAGCGAACCGAGTTCCGCGCCAGCGTGGAGCAGGCGATCACCTATGCCACGGGCCTGGGTTGTCCGCGCATCCACGTGATGTCCGGGATCACCGCCGATGAACCCGACCGCGCCGCCTGCGAGGCGGTCTGGACCGAAAACCTGCGCGAGGCCGCCGACATGGCCGCGGCGGCCGGCCTGTTCATCAGCATCGAGCCGTTGAACAGCCGCGACGTGCCGGGATACTTCATCGCCCATCAGGACCCGACGCTGGCCCTGATCGAACGCCTGGGCCGTCGCAACGTGCTGCTGCAGTTCGACGTCTATCACACCCAGATCATGGACGGCGACATCATCCGCCGGATCGAGCGGTTGAAGGGCGCCTATGGCCATGTCCAGATCGCGGGCGTTCCCGACCGGCACGAACCCGACACGGGCGAGCTGAACTATGCCGAGATCTTCGCGGCCTTCGACCGGACCGGGTTCGAGGGGCCCTTGGGTTGCGAATACAACCCGCGCGGCCGGACCGAGGACGGTCTGGGCTGGGCCGCGCCCTATCTGCGCGCGGTGCCATGATCCCGGCCGAACGCCAGCAGTTCATCCTGTCCTGCCTGGCCGAACGCGACATCGTCAGCATCGCCGACCTGGTGGACCGCCTGGGCGTGTCGCACATGACCGTGCGCCGCGACATCCAGGCGCTGGAGGAGGCGGGGCGCGTGTCCTCGGTCACCGGCGGCGTGCGCCTGTCGCGGAGGTTGGCGCAGGAGCTGCCGCATCTGCAGAAGGCCGCGATGAACACCGGGGCCAAGCGCGCGGTGGGGCAGGCGGCGGCCGATCTGGTCCGCGACGGCATGGTGATCTATCTGGACGCGGGCACGACGCTGTTGGAACTGGCGCGCCAGATCGCCGGGCGCCGGGGGCTGACGGTGGTCACGAACGATTTCGTCATCTGCGCCTGGCTGTCCACGCATTCGGACTGCACGCTTTATCACAGCGGCGGACTGGTCGAACGCGCGAACCAATCCTGCGTGGGCGGTGCGGCGTCCGAGGCGCTGGCGCGGTTCAACTATGACATCGCCTTCATCTCGACCTCGTCCTGGACGGTGGCGGGGCTGAGTTCGCCCTCCGAGGCCAAGGGCCCGGTCAAGCGCGTCGCGGTCGATCGCGCGCGGCGCGCCGTGCTGGTGTCGGATTCGACGAAATACGGCGCGGTGGCGGCGATGAACATCCTGCCCGTCTCGGTTTTCGACACGGTCGTGACCGATGCGGGCATCGACGCAGGCGCGGCGGACGCCCTGCGCGAGATGGGGGTGCAGGTGATCCTGGCCCCCGACCTGAAGGGAGAGAGCCTATGACCATCGTTGTGACCGGCGGCGCCGGTTTTCTGGGCGCGCGCCTGATCGCGGCCCTGCTGGAAGACGGCGCGGAGCGCATCGTGTCGCTGGACCGGATGGCCTGCCCGGTGGATGACGCGCGGGTGGAGAGCCTGGTCGGCTCCATCGACGACGCGGACGCCGTGGCCCGCGCGCTGTCCGGGGGCGCGGACACCGTCTATCACCTGGCCGCCGTGCTGTCGGGCCAGTCCGAGGAGGATTTCGACACCGGCCTGCACATCAACGTCGACGCCACGCGCCTGCTGCTGGAGGCCTGCCGCAAGCTGGACCGCGCGCCGCGCTTCGTCTTCACCAGCTCGCTGGCCGTCTTTGGCGGAGAGATGCCGCAGATCGTGCCGCCGACCATGGCCCTGATGCCCCAGTCCTCATACGGCTGCGGCAAGGCCATCGGCGAACTGCTCGTCAGCGAATACAGCCGCAAGGGCTTCGTCGACGGGCTGACCGTGCGCCTGCCCACGATCTGCGTGCGCCCCGGCGCGCCCAATTCGGCGGCCTCCAGCTTTGTGTCGGGGATCATCCGCGAACCGGTTGCGGGGCAGGCGTCGGAATGCCCGGTGCCGCTGGACACGCGGCTGTGGATCAGCTCTCCGGGCGTGGCGGTCACGAACCTGGTCCGCGCGGGCCGCATTCCCGCCGCCGATCTGGGCATCAACCGCGTCATGGACCTGCCGGGCATAACCGCAACCCCGGCCCAGATGCTGGACAGCCTGGAGCGGCTGGTGGGCGCCGAGGCCCGCGCCCGCGTGGCCCTGACCCGCGACCAGCGCATCATCGACATCGTCTGCAGCTGGCCCGGCGCCTTCGACGTGACCCGCGCGCGCGCCCTGGGCTTTGACGCGGATACCGATTTCGACGCGATCCTGACGCAGTTTCTGGCCGATCGCTGAGCGTTTTCAACTGGAGGCGCCCCATGCCGGGCGCAGTGGAGGAGTAACCCATGGCTGAACCCGGAATGGAGTTCCAGCTGATCGCAGGACTTGGCTTTGCCATCTTCCTGCTGATCTTCCTGGTCGTGAAGACCAAGGTCCACGCGATCATCGCGCTGGTCATCGCCGCGTCCGTGTCGGGCCTGATCGGCGGCATGATGCCCGCCGAGGTGATCAATTCGATCACCACCGGTTTCGGCCGCACGCTGTCCACCATCGGCCTGGTCATCGGCTTCGGCGTGATGATGGGCCGCATCCTGGAGGTGTCGGGCGCGGCCGAGCAGATGGCCTATTCGCTGATCCGGTGGGTCGGGAAGAAGCGCGAGGACTGGGCGATGGTCCTGACGGGCTATATCGTGTCGATCCCGATCTTCTGCGACAGCGCCTTCGTGATCCTGTCGCCGCTGGTCAAGGCGCTGGCGCGGTCCTCGGGCAAGTCGGTGCTGACGCTTGGCATCGCGCTGGCGGGCGGTCTGATGCTGACCCACCATGCCGTGCCGCCGACCCCCGGCCCCCTGGGCGTCGCGGGCATCTATGGCGTCGATCTGGGGCTGATGATCCTGTGGGGCATCGTCTTCACGATCCCCGGCATGGCGGTCATCGTCTTCTATGCACGCGCCATGGGCCCCCGGATCGAGCGGATGATCCAGACCGACACCGGCGAGGACCTCTCGGCCGCCTATCGTCAGTTCGAGGAGGCCGTGGACGACCGCCAGAAGGTCCTGCCGTCCCTGGGCCTGTCGGTGCTGCCGCTGCTGCTGCCGATCGTGCTGATCTTCCTGAACACCATCGCCACGGCGGTCGTGCGCACCTCGGGCGACCCGGCGCTGGAGACGAACCTGCTGGTGCAGGCGATGTCCTTCTTCGGCAACCCGGTGATCGCGGTGGCCATCGGCCTTCTGGTGTCGATCTATACCCTGCTGCCCGGCCGTCCGCGCGACGAGGTGCTGGGCTACATGGAGCAGGGCGTCGAAAGCGCGGGCATCATCCTGCTGGTGACCGGTGCGGGCGGGGCCCTGGGTTCGGTCCTGCGCGATTCGGGCGCGGGCGACGTGATCGGCCAGGCGGTGGCGGGTCTTGCCATCCCGGCGGTGCTGATCCCCTTCGTGATCAGCTCTCTGGTGCGCTTGATCCAGGGTTCGGGCACGGTCGCGATGATCACGGGCGCATCGATCTCGGCGCCGATCCTGATGAACATGCCGGACGTGAACATGGTCTTTGCCGCCCAGGCCGCGGCCATCGGGTCGATGGTCTTCGGCTATTTCAACGACAGCTACTTCTGGGTCATCAACCGGATGCTGGGCGTCAAGCAGGCCAAGCACCAGATGCTGCTGTGGTCGGTGCCGACCACGCTGGCCTGGGGATCGTCGCTGGCCATGCTGTTGATCTGCAACGCGCTGTTCGGCTAGGGTCGGATCGCTGCCGCACGGTCGACCTTGATCGTGCGGCAAACACTTCCTTAATGGAACCGAAGGTCGCCCTTCGTGTTGCGCTGACGCGCCGCATGGCGGGGCAGCAGCAAAAGGGACGGCGGGACAACATGGATGCTTCGAGTGATCGGCTGGCCCGTCCGGGATGGAACTGCTGGCGGGTCGAACAATCGGGGCGGTTCGCTTTCATCGCCGATGCCGACGAATATTTCCGTGCCGTGCGCCAGGCCATGCTGCAGGCGCGCCATTCGATCCTGATGATCGGTTGGGACTTCGACGCCCGCATCCACCTGGGCGACGCCGCGGACGGCGGCCCCCCGGCCTTGGGCGATTTCGTGATGTGGCTGGCCCGCCGCCGCCCCACGCTGCACGTGCGCCTGCTACGGTGGGACACCGGTGCCTTCAAGGCGATGTTCCGGGGCAGCACGTTGTTGACGATCCTGCGCTGGAAGATGCATCCGCGCATCACGCTGCGCCTTGACGGCAAGCACCCGCTGGCCAGTTCGCATCACCACAAGATCGTCGTCATCGACGACTGCCTGGCCTTCTGCGGCGGCATCGACATGACCGAGGGCCGGTGGGACACGCGCGAACACAAGGACGACGATCCGCGCCGCACCAGCGCCCGCGGCAAGCTGATGAAGCCCTGGCACGACGCGACCAGCGCCTTTGACGGACCCGCCGCGCGGGCGATGGGCGATCTGGCCCGCGACCGCTGGCGCATCGCCTGCGGCGAGGAGCTGTCGGCGGTCAGCGACGCGTCGGGATGCTGGCCCGACGCGATCAAGCCCACGTTCCGCGACGTGGCGCTGGCCATCGCGCGGACCCGTCCGGACATTCCCGACGTCCAGCCGGCCTACGAGGTCGAGCAGATGTATCTGGACCTGATCGCGCGGGCGAAACGGGTCATCTATGCCGAAAGTCAGTATTTCGCATCCCGCCGCATCGCCCAGGCCATCGCCAAGCGCCTGGCCGAGGACGATCCCCCCGAGATCGTCATCATCAACCCGGTCAGCGCCCAAGGCTGGCTGGAGCCGATGGCGATGGACACCGCCCGCGCCCAGTTGGTCGAGGCGCTTCGCAAGCTGGACCATCGCGACCGGCTGCGCATCTATCACCCGGTGACCGATGCGGGCGCCGAGATCTATGTCCATGCCAAGGTGACGATCGTCGACGACACCTATCTGCGGGTCGGGTCGTCGAACTTCAACAACCGATCCATGCGGCTGGACACGGAATGCGACGTGATGCTGGCCGCCGAACGTCCGGGTGCCGAGGCGACGCGCGCCACGATCACCGCGCTGCGCGACGACCTGCTGGCGGAACATCTGGCGATGACGCCCGATCAGGTCACGCAGGGTATCAAGGAACATGGCAGCCTGATCGCGATGATCGATGCCAATCGCGGCACGCAGGGGCAGGGCCGCACCCTGATCCCCTACGAGATCCCCGAACTGAGCGGCTTCGAGGCCTGGCTGGCCGAGAACGAGATCCTGGACCCGGAAGGGCCCGACAAGATCTTTGAGCCTTTGGGTAAGCGCAAGGGCCTGATCCGTCGCTGGCACTGGCCAAAGCGGCTGAAATGGCGCCGGCGCAAGTCGGCCTAGTTCTGGTCGGGCCCCGTGGGCAGCCCCTTGCTGAGCCCGGACACGCTGATCCCGTTCAGCAGCCCCGCATCGATGGCCTTGCGGATCGCATGGGGGTTGTCCTCGACCCCCAGGGCGGTGCGCGCCATGCGCAGCCGATAGCGCAACGCGGTGCGCGAGATGCCAAGCGCTTCGCAGGCCTGGTCATAGGTCATGCCGCAGGCGATCGCCTCCAGCGCGTCGACCAGGATCGGGCGGAGCGAGGCGGTGCGGTCGACCATGTCATGCGCGCGTTTCAGCAGGTCGGCCATGCTGGCGATCTCGGCATCCGTGAACTCGCGCTCGCCATGGGACGCCCCGATATAGGACCGCGATTCGGCCGGGCCGTAGGACAGCGCCGCGCCGTAGGTCAGGCCGTGATCGCGCGCCTGGCCCATCACGTTCAGCGGATCGGGCAGCAGGCGGGTCAGGGCGCTCCACCGGATCTGGCCCTCGTTCAGGACGCACCACATGACCATCGGGTCGCCGACACCCAGATTGCAGCGGGTATAGGTCTGGATCCACTGAGAGGGATAGGTCGATACGCGCCTGACCGGGCGCGAATAGCGGATATGCAACCCCAGGGTGAAGCCGCGGGGTGCCAGCACCGACAGGGCATCGTCGATCTGGGCAAGGGCGTGCACGGACATCCGGAAGACACCTGGAACAGCGAAAACGACACGGGGTGAACAGATTTGTTCGCCCATTTAAGAGCAGCCGGCGGGTACGGCAAGGGGGGCTTTCCTGACTGTCGTTGCAGCGGGGCAACATAGCCTTACGGGGCTATAGTCCCGCGGGGTCATTTGCCCTTATGCGATGTCTTGCGCACGTCGTGCCTGTCGGGACGGTTAGCGGGCGCTATGCCCTCATTTCAGTCATGTCAGGACGCCCCTTCGGGGGTGTCCTTTTTTTCATGTCCGACGCGGGCTTGCGCCCGGCGGGGGGATCGCTAGCCTGCGCCCGAAATCGCAAACAGGGAAGTGGTCCGATGGAACGTGTGAAACTGGGCGGCAGCGCGGTCGAGGTCAGCCGGATCTGCCTGGGGACGATGACCTTCGGCAACCAGACCGCCGAGGCGGAGGCCCATGCGCAGATGGATGCCGCCCTGGAGGTCGCGATGACCTTCATGGACTGCGCCGAGATGTATCCCGTGAACCCCGTCCGCCGCGAGACGGTCGGCCTGTCCGAGGAGATCATCGGGCGCTGGCTGGCGCGGACCGGCAACCGCGACCGGGTCGAGATCGCGACCAAGATCACCGGACCCAGCCAGATGGTCCGCGACGGCGCGCCGTTCGACGGGGCGACGGTCACGGCCTGCATCGACGCCTCGCTGCGCCGGCTGCAGACGGACCGGATCGACCTCTATCAGCTGCACTGGCCGGTGCGCGGATCCTATGGGTTCCGGCAGAACTGGGCCTTCGATCCGTCGGGCCAGGACAAGGCGCAGACGCTGGCGCATATGCGCGACGTGCTGGGCGCACTGTCGGATGCGGTCGATGCGGGCAAGATCCGCGCCGTGGGCCTGTCGAACGAATCGGCCTGGGGCCTGACGCGGTGGTGCGACGTGGCCGATGAGATCGGCGGGCCGCGGATGGCCGCGATCCAGAACGAGTATTCGCCGCTTTATCGTCTCTACGACACCGATCTGGCCGAGGTCGCGGTGAACGAGGACGTCACGCTGCTGTCCTATTCGCCGCTGGCGGCGGGCCTGCTGACCGGGAAATACGCCTCGGGCGCGATCCCCGAGGGCAGCCGCGCGGCGGTGGACAAGGCCACCGGCGGGCAGGGCAACCTGGGTGGGCGCAAGACCGACCGCGGGATGGCCGCGGCAGAGGCCTATGGCCGCCTGGCGGCGGAGCATGGCTGGGACGTGGTGCATATGGTCATCGCCTGGCAGCTGACGCGCCCCTTCAAGGTGGTGCCGATCATCGGAGCCACGACGATGGACCAGCTGCGCCATCTGATCGCGGGTCTGGACCGCGATCTGCCCGACGAGCTGCGTCGCAGGATCGAGCGCCTGCACCGCGCCCACCCGCTGCCCTATTGATGTGAACCCGACCGTCTCTATCTTACCGACAGGACGGATGAACACGAAGGACCAGGCATGGCAGGCGATCCCTATGCAGCACTCGGCGTGTCGCGAAGCGCCAGTGCCGATGAGATCAAGAAGGCCTATCGGCGCATCGCGAAGACCGATCACCCGGACCTGAACCAGGATCCGGCCGCCGCCAAGCGGTTCGCGGCGGCCTCGGCGGCCTATGACCTGCTGAAGGATGCCGACCAGCGCCGCCGCTTTGACGCGGGCGAGATCAACGCCCAGGGCCAGGAACAGGCACCCCGCTGGCAGGGTCGCCCGGGGGCGGGCGGCAACCCGTTCGGCGACGCGCCCGGCCATGGCGGCGATCCGGACCTGTCTGATGTCTTTGCCGACCTGTTCGGACAGCGCGCCTCTCCGCGGGGCGGCGGCGGTTTTGGCGGGTTCGGGGGCTTTGGCGGGTTCGGCGGCGGGCGCGCGTCCGACATGCGCGGCCAGGACCTGCGGCTGGCGCTGCAAGTGGATTTCCTGACCGCGGTCCGCGGCGGGCGCAACCGCATCACCCTGCCGCAGGGCGGCACGCTGGAGGTCACCATCCCCAAGGGCGTGCGCGACGGCCAGGTGATCCGCCTGCGCGGCAAGGGCGAACCCGGCATCGGCCGCGGAGAGCCCGGCGACGCCTATCTTGAGGTTCGGGTCGCCGAGCATCCCCAGTTCACGCGCGACGGAGACGACATCCACCTGATCCTGCCGATCAGCCTGGACGAGGCGGTGCTGGGCGGCAAGGTCGCGGCCCCGACCATCGACGGGCCCGTCAACCTGACCATTCCGCGGGGCGCGACCTCGGGGCAGCGGCTGCGGCTGCGGGGGCGCGGCGTGAACGGCGGCGATCAGCATGTCGAGCTGCGCATCGCCATGCCGGCCAAGGTGGACGCCAAGCTGGCGGCGTTCTTCGAGGAATGGCGGCGCGAGAACGCCTATGACCCGCGGCGGGGCATGTCCGAGGCGTCCTGACGCGCGGGCAGCACGGCCATGACGCGGGCGCGGGCATCGGGGGTCATGCGGCCCCAGGCTGCGATCTCGGCCAGGGTTCGGTGGCAGCCGAGACACAGGTTGCGGTCCGCGTCGATGCGGCACAGCTTGATGCAGGGGCTTTCGATCATCGGCGGCTGTCTTTCTGAGGCGCGGAACAGGGTTCGGGTCGCGGGGGACGGGCCGTGCGAAGCCCGGCCCGGACGCTGCCGCTTGGCCCATGGCCGCGCTGCCGCGCGGCGGTCGCGCCCTTATCCATGGGTCGCGATGTGGCGCAGGCGGTCGAGGGCGCCCTGCAGGATGTAGCCCGCGGCGACCTGGTCGATGACCTCGGCCCGGCGCTTGCGCGAGGTGTCGCCCTCTAGGAGGGCGCGTTCGGCGGCGACCGTGGACAGGCGTTCGTCCCAGTAGGCGATGGGCAGGTCGGTCAGCCGGGTCATGTTGCGCGCGAAGGCGCGGGTGGCTTGGGCGCGCGGCCCTTCGGAGCCGTCCATGTTGCGCGGCAGGCCCAGGACCAGCCCGGCCAGCCCCCGGTCCGCGATCAGCGTCAGCAGCGCCTGCGCATCCTGGGTGAACTTGGTCCGGCGGATCGTGGTGATGGGGGACGCCACGCCCCGCATGCCGTCGCTGACGGCGACGCCGATGGTCTTGGTGCCCAGGTCCAGCCCGGCCAGCGCGCCGAAGCGGGGCAGGGCGGCGGCAAAATCGGTCATGTCCTCGTGGATCATCCGTCCAGCCCCGCATCGGTCGCGGCCCGTTCGATCGGGGCCAGGGCGTCGGGGGCGCCGCCGAAACGCTGGCGGGCCTCGGTCAGGATCGCGGTCGCCTGGTCGCGCTGGTCCAGCATCGCCAGCGCCGCGATCAGCCGCGCCCATTCCTCGGGAGAGCCGCCCTGCGTCGCCAGGCGCTGCTGCAGGCGGTCGACCATGTCCTGGATCATGCGGGCACGATCCTCGGGGGACAGGTCCTCGGCCGCGGCCAGGGCGTCGGCATCGGGGCCGGGCAGGTCCGCGGCGGGGGGTGCCGGCGCGCGGTATTCGTCATCGCCCGCCAGCCAGGCCAGATCCTGGATCGCGGCGCGGATCGGGGCGATCCAGGGCGCACCCTCGGGGCCCTCGTCCAGCAGGCCGCGCCACAGCGGAAAGGCCCGATCGGGGCGGCCGTTCTGGATCAGCAGGACCCCCTGCAGATAGCGGGCCTGCGGCTGCGTGGGGTCCAGCGTCAGGGCGCGCCGCAGGACGGCCTCGGCCTCGGGGGTGACGACGCCGCCCGCGGCATCGACCATCAGCGTGGCCAGCTGCATCAGCTGGACGGCATCGGCCTGATCGCCGCGCAGGTCAACCAGCCGCTGCTGGGCCGCGCGGGCAGCGGCCAGGTTGCCCAGGCGCATCTCGTTGCTGGCCAGCAGCGCAAGACCCTGCTGGTCGTCCGGGTTGCGCCCGACGGCGTCGCGCAGCTGGTCGATCATCGCCAGGTATTCGGGATCGGCCTGCGACAGGTCGGGCGCGGGACGGGCGGGGGCCGCCGCCTCGGCCTCGGCCTGGCTGGGGCGGTCGCGATAAGCGGCGTCGGCGGCGGCAAAGCGTTCGGCCAGCGGCATGTCGGGGGCGCCCGGCACCCCCTCGCGCAGATACAGCGCCACGGCACCGGCCAGCATCGCGACCAGCGCGACCGCGGGCCACAGCGCGCGGCCGCCGCGCGCGGCAGGGGC